>JAIRLK010000090.1 GCA_031259515.1 Treponema sp.
CGAGGCGGCCCGCATCGACGGCGCCGGCCTGCTGCACGTCTTTTTCAAAATTACCTGGCCTCTCCTGCGGCCGGTAACCGTCTATGCCACCATCCTCTCCCTGACCAATGTGTACAAGATGGTGGATCATCTGTATATCATGACCAAGGGAGGCCCCAACAATGCGTCCAATATGCTGCTCTTCTACGCCTTTCAGGTGGGCTTTGAATTTTGGGACGTGGGATACGCCAGCGCCATCACCATCGTACTGGTGCTGCTGCTCCTCACCGCCACCGGCATCCAGTTCTTTACCCAGGACGCCCGCCCATGAAATACCGCAGCGCCGATCTTTTTCATGCGGCGGCGGCAGTCTTCATGGGCGCCCTGGCGGTATTGTTTCTCATTCCCATGATCTGGATGGTACGCACCGCCTTTGTCTCCCCCGGCGAGGCCCTCAATATCACCGCCCTGCCGGTCCCCACGTTAAACAACTTCAAGCGGATCTGGTCGGCGGCGCCCTTCGAACGCTACTACGCCAACACCATCCTCATGACATCGGGCATTCTAGCGGTACAGTTTGTGTCCATTACCATGGCGGGCTATGCCTTCGCGCGGATCGACTTTTACGGCAGCAGGGTCCTCTTTGTGCTGATGCTCTCCCAGCTCATGATCACCCCCGATGTGCTCATCATGCCGATCTACCGTCTGATGGGAAAACTCTCCCTGATCAACACCCGTACAGGAATCATGCTCCCCTTTTTTGCCTCCGCCATGGGCAGCTTCTTCATACGGCAGACTATCAAGACCATACCCTATGAACTAGAAGAAGCCGCGCGGATGGACGGATGCCCCCTGCCCCGTATGCTGCTGCAAATTTACGTGCCCCTGCTCAAACCCGCCTATATTGCCTTTGGTTTCATTTCCGCCTCGTACCAGTGGAACAATTTTCTCTGGCCCCTGGTGATGATCAACTCGGTGGAGAAACGGCCCCTGACCCTAGGGCTTGCTATCTTCGCCATGTCCTACGAGACGGGGGCTCAATGGAGCGAGGTATGCGCCGCCACCCTGCTGGTATCCGCCCCGCTGCTGCTGGCCTTCTTTATCTTTTCCAAGGAATTTACCGAAAGCATGGCCCACACCGGCATCAGGTAGGATCTTCCCACAGGGCCGCCGCAGGGCGGGCGCATTAAAATTATCCTTACTATCGTCTTTAGTTCAGGCAAAATGAGTTCCGAAGCAAACACCGAATGAAACAGAAACTGTTAGGAAAAATCCCTCTTTGCGGAGTGCGGCGGCAAAGCCGTTCCACCGTCCCCTTTACCGACTCCGCGTTCCGGCTTATACTTACCAGTATGAGCGATGCGGCAATAAAAATATACGATGGGGAACAAGGTTTTACCTACGCCGATTACAAAGACTGGGAACTCGACGAGGGCGAGCGTTTCGAGCTTATAGACGGAGCAGCCTACGCTATGGCGGCCCCCAATGATTATCACCAGGCGATTTTGATGGAATTGGCCAGACAAATGGCGAACTATTTACGTGGCAAGCCCTGCAAAGTGCGCCCCGCCCCCTACGATGTGCGGCTGTTCTACGCCGACGACGAAAGCGACAACACCGTGGTTCAGCCGGACATCTCCGTTATCTGTGACGAAAAGAAGCGCGGCCCCGAAGGCTGCCGGGGCGCGCCGGATCTGGTGGTGGAGATACTTTCCCCCGCGAATATCGCCGAAGAAATGGTCCGTAAATTCAACCTCTACATGAACGCCGGGGTACGGGAATACTGGGTCGTTGCGCCGAAATCAAAAACCGTGCAGGCTTTTGTGTTAAAAGACGGCGCGTATATGGGAACAGTCTACGATTCCAGCACACCCGGCGCGGTACTCCATTCGGCGGTTATCGAGGGGCTCACCATCGCCTTAAACGACGTGTTCGCCCCCTGACCCCCGCGCTTACGCCCACTTGATAAAGCCGGTGCGGTAGGGATGGACCAGCGACGTATGCTTGGGCAGTATACGCACGGTGTGGCCCTGCCAGCCGGTCTCGACACACTCGATCCTTACCTGATAGAGCCAGGTATTACCCTCCTGCCTTACCGCCCTCATTTCCGTTAAGCGGGCGTGTTCTATGTCCCTGGTTTGACTCGAAACCTCCCCGTGATACAGTTCTACTTGGAGTTCCTGCGGGACAAGGTTGCCCAGATCGATGCGGGCGTTTACCACAAGGGAATCCCCCCGCTGCATTACGGGTTTTGCGTTGGAATCGATTTTGACGATCCTGATGCTGTCCCAAGATGATTTAAGTTTGGCAAAATAAGCGGCCAGCGATTTGGCTTCCGTGTAGTCTTCTTTTACCAGCTTGCGGTAGTTTTTCAGAGCTGGGAAGTAGAATTTATTGGAATAGTCTATGAGCATACGGTGACTGGACATGGAAGCGCCGATCTCCCTCATGCAACTCTTCATTCGCTTGATCCACTCGCGGGGAAGCCCGTCGCGGCCCCGCTGGTAAAAGAGCGGGATAATCTCCCGTTCCAGAAGATCGTACAGGGCCTTGCTTTCCACTTCGTCCTGGAGATTCGTGTCTTCGTAGTCCTCGCCCCGGCCTATAGCCCAGCCTAAGTCGGGATTGTAGGCTTCATCCCACCAGCCGTCCAGGACGGAACAGTTGAGAACGCCGTTCATGGCAGCCTTCATGCCGCTCGTGCCGGACGCTTCCAGGGGCCGACGGGGGGTGTTGAGCCACACATCCGCCCCGGCGGTAAGGTAATGCGCCATAGCCATATCGTAGTTTTCCAGGAAGATGATGCGGCTTTCCACCTCATGTTGTTCGGCAAAGTGTACGATGTCCCGGATAAGGTCTTTGCCCGGCATATCCATAGGGTGGGCCTTGCCGGCAAAGATAAGCTGGATGGGCTGCTCTGTATCCCTGAGAAGGCGGATCAGGCGCTCCGGGTCGCGCAGGAGCAGATTGCCCCGCTTGTAAGTGGCAAAACGGCGGGCAAAGGCCAGCGTCAGCACATAGGGGGAAAGCGCGTCCTCGGCCTGCTGGAGTCGGCGTTCCACCGCCCCGTTCCGTTTCAGGGTCTGGCGGATACGGTCCCGGGCAAAGGCGACAAGACGTTCGCGGCGGCGTTCATGGGTGCGCCAGAGTTCCTCGTCGGAGATACGGTCCATGCGATCCCAGATGACAAGGTCCGTAGGCTCGTTCTCGAAACGGGGGCCAAAGTACCGGAGCAGAAGGTCCGTCATGGTGTTGGAAACCCAGGTTTTGGGATGAACGCCGTTGGTTACGTGATCAATGGGCACCTCTTCCAGCGGGAGGCCGGGCCAAAGACCTTTCCACATATTGCGGGAAACAGCGCCGTGCAGCGCGGACACGCCGTTGGCATAGGCCGCCAGCTTCAGGGCCAAGACTGTCATACAGAACTGTTCGTGATCATCGTAAGGGCGCTCCCGGCCCAGACTGAGGAAATCGTTCCAGGAAATTCCCAGAATTTCAGTCCAGTTCTTGAAATACTTTTCCATCAGACCGATGTCGAAACGCTCGTTTCCCGCAGGAACCGGAGTGTGGGTGGTAAAGATATTGGTGGGCCAAATCGCCTCGCGGGCTTCCTCGAAGGTGAAGTTCTTTTCGGTCATCAGCTCCCGGATGCGTTCCAGGCTGAGAAAGGCGGCGTGGCCCTCGTTCATGTGGGCAACGGCGGGGGTAATGCCCAAGGCCCGCAAAGCCCGGATACCCCCTATCCCCAGGAGAATTTCCTGCTGGATACGGGTTTCCCTGTCCCCGCCGTACAGAGTCGCGGTGATATTGCGGAAATCCTGGGGGTTTTCCTCGATATTGGTATCTAGGAGATAGAGGGTGCTCCTGCCAACCTTGACTTCCCATATCTGGGCCAGAGCCTCCCGCCCTGCCAGATCGACCGTAATCTTGATGGGCGCTCTGTCCCTGCCGGTTTTAAGTTCCACCGGCATATTGTACCAGTCGTTTTCGGGGTAGCTTTCCTGCTGGAATCCATCGGCGTTGAGTACCTGCTTGAAATAGCCCTGGCGGTACAAAAACCCGATACCGACAAGCGGGAGGCCCATGTCCGAAGAGGTTTTCATGTGATCGCCTGAAAGTATACCCAAGCCGCCCGAATATATGGGGAGCGAAACGTCCATGCCGTATTCCATAGAAAAATAGGCGACTACCTCTTTTCTTGGCCCCCGATACCAGGTTTCGCCTTTTTTATAGCGAATGAAACTGTCGTATACTTCTTTAAGAGCGGCCAGGTAAGAATCGTCCTTGGCAACTTCCGCAAGCCGTTTCTGGCTGACCATGCCCAAAGTCCTGATAGGACTTTGGCTGGACTGGAGCCATGCATTGTAATCCAGCCTGATAAAAAGCTGCACCGCCTTAAAGTTCCAGGAAAGCCAGAGATTCCGGGCTATTTCTTCCAGTGGTTTCAACTGGGCGGGCAGTTTTGGTTTAACAGTATAAGTAGAAATATTCATGCCCTTAGTTTAGGACATTCCGCCT
>JAIRLK010000139.1 GCA_031259515.1 Treponema sp.
CCTTGACAAAAAACTATATCAATACCTATAATTGTTATATATCATTACAAAGACCTGCAAAACAGAGGTTAGCATGGAAAAGAAAAAGCTGGTTATAGGCGTTATCGGGGCGGATGTTCATGCGGTGGGGAACAAAATTCTCTACCATGCTTTTACCGGCGCCGGGTTCGAGGTAACCAACCTGGGGGTTATGGTTTCTCAGGAGGAATATATTGAGGCGGCCCTGGAAACTGCGGCGGATGCCATCCTGATATCTTCCCTCTACGGGCATGGGGAACTGGACTGCCGGGGCTTTCGGGACAAGTGCGATGAGGCGGGCCTCAAGGGTATCCTCCTCTATGTGGGGGGCAATATCGTGGTGGGCAAACAGGACTTTGCCGAGGTGGAACAGCGCTTTAAGGCCATGGGCTTTGACCGGGTCTTTGGACCCGGCTCCTCGCCGGAAGCGGCCATCGAAGCCTTGAGGGAAGACCTGCACATTAGCTGAGGGAAGAGCGGGGAAGCGTTGATATGGAAGCGATTCTGCTTATTGATTTCGGCAGCACCAACACCAAGGTTACAGCGGTAGACCCGGTAAGGAAAACTCTGCTGGGGACCGCTGCGGCCTATACCACGGTGGAAAGCGATATTGGCGAAGGGCTGGCGGAAGCCTTGTCCCTTTTGCTGAAGGAGACGGGGCCCCTCTCGTTTATCCGGCGCTTTGCCTGTTCCAGCGCGGCGGGGGGCCTGCGGATGATTGCCAGCGGCCTGGTCCCGGCCCTGACCGCCGAGGCCGCCCGGCTTGCCGCCCTGGGAGCGGGGGCAAAGGTAGTGGGCCTCTATTCCTACGAGTTGACCGAAGAGGATGTTGCCGGGATTGCCCGAATCAAGCCGGACATCTTTCTCTTAACCGGCGGGGTTGACGGGGGCAACAAAGAATGTATCCTCCACAACGCGAAGATGCTGGCCTCCCTGGGTGCTCCCGGCCCCTTTCCGGTGCTGATTGCGGGCAACCGTTCCGCTTCTGCGGAGTGCGCCAAATCCCTGGCGGGGTGGAACATCATCCGCTGTCCCAATGTGCTGCCCAAGCTGGGAACCCTGAACATTGAGCCTGCCCAGGGGGAAATCCGCCGCCTTTTCCTGGAACGGATCATCCATGCCCGGGGGCTTTCCCGGGAGCGGGAACTGGTTTCGGGCATCCTTATGCCTACCCCCGCGGCGGTAAAACGAGCTCTGGAACTTTTGTCGGCCGGCGCAGGAAGCGGCGCGGGGTTGGGGGAACTTGCCGCGGTTGATTTAGGAGGCGCGACCACGGACGTGTATTCCATGGCTGCGGGGCTGCCCAGGAGGGACGCGATCCTCAAGGGGATCCCTGAGCCGTTTTCCAAGCGTACTGTGGAGGGGGACATCGGTATGCGGTACAGCGCTTCCGGGGTGCTGGAAGCGGCGGGGGCGGAAAAACTCGCCGCCCTTTCGGGACTTGCCGCCGCCGTCATTCCGGGCATGGTCGATAGGCTTACGGCAAATCCTGGGGCTTTGCCCGTTACGGCGGAAGACGCGCGCCTTGATTTTGCCCTGGCATCGGCGGCGGTGGAAACCGCGATGGAGCGTCACGCCGGAACCATTGAGGAGGTCTATACCCCGGTGGGACCTGCTTTTGTGCAGGCCGGCAAGGATTTAACCTGCGTGGAGCGCCTTGTCCTTACCGGGGGCGCGGTGATCCACAATCCGGAGGCGAAGAAAATAGCCCGCCGCGCCTTGTTTACCCGGACGAACGCGGCGTCCCTCAAGCCTTCGGAGAAGTCGACGATTTTTATTGATAAATCATATATCCTGGCGGCCATGGGGCTTTTGGCGGATGCCTGGCCCGAAGCCGCCGTATCAATCATGAAGAAGGAGATTGAAAATCATGGAACTTGTGAATAAACGCATCAGTGATGACGAGTTTTATAAAATTCGCAAAGAGGTACTGACCCAGTGGCCCACGGGTAAGGAAGTGGACATGGAAGCGGCCTTCGAGTACCACAAAAGCCTGCATGAGGGTAAGATTTTTTCGAAAAAACTCCTCAAGGCCAAGACTGCGGGAACCACCCTGATCCAGCCCCGTGCGGGGGTGGCCCTCATAAGTGAGCATGTTAAGCTCCTTACCTATTTGCAGGATAACGGGGGCGCGGACCTTCTGCCCACCACCATTGACAGCTATACCAGGCAAAACCGTTTCCAGAAAGCCGAGGAGGGAATCGCCGAATCGGTGAAGCTGCAAAAGTCCATGCTCAACGGTTTCCCCGCAGTAAACCACGGGGTTTCGGGCTGCCGGCAGATTATCGACGCCCTGGATACCCCGGTGCAGGTCCGCCACGGAACCCCCGATGCCCGGCTTCTTACGGAGATCGCCTACGCCGGGGGCTTTACCAGCTACGAGGGGGGCGGCATTTCCTACAACATCCCCTACGCCAAGAACGCGGACCTTACCAAGACCATCCTGGACTGGCAGTACACAGACCGGCTGACGGGCATCTATGAGGAGGCGGGGATTTCCATCAACCGGGAACCCTTCGGCCCCCTCACCGGCACCCTGGTTCCGCCCTGCATCTCCCACGCGGTGGCGATCATCGAAAGCCTTTTGGCGGCGGAGCAGGGGGTCAAAAACATTACCGTGGGTTACGGCCAGTGCGGTAATTTGCTCCAGGATGTGGCGGCCATCCAGGTCTTGCAGGCCCTGACTGACGAGTACCTCCGCGCCAGGGGGTATGGCGATGTCGTGGTTACCACAGTGCTGCACCAGTGGATGGGGGGCTTCCCCCAGGATGAGGCCAAGGCATTCGCGGTGATTTCCTGGGGAAGCACGGTGGCCGCCCTATCCCACGCCACCAAGGTCATTGTCAAAACCCCCCATGAAGCCGTAGGGGTTCCCACCATGGAGGCCAATGCCCAGGGGCTGCGGTGTACCAAGCAGATCATCACCATGCTGGGAGATCAGACCGTGGATACCAATTCCCTGATGGACGAAAAGGTGATCATCTCCGCGGAAACCCGCTGCATCGTGGACAAGGTTTTTGAGTTGGGCAAGGGGGACATTGCCCAGGGAACGGTACGGGCATTTCAGGCGGGCGTGCTGGATGTTCCCTTTGCGCCGAGCCGCTTCAACGCGGGCAAGGTGCTGCCCGCCCGGGACAACGATGGGGCTATCCGCTTCTTTGATCCCGGTGCGCTGCCCCTGACGGCGGAACTCCATGAATTCCACAAGCAGAAGATGGCCGCCAGGGCCAAGTACGAACACCGGGACCCATCGTTCCAGATGGTCATTGATGACGTATACGCCATCAGCAAGGGGCGGCTGGTTGGCCGGCCTTCCTAACACCTTTGGGGGGTTCGGGGGCCTTGGGTCTCCCGGCGGGGGCGTTACGCGACAGCGCCCCCGCCGGGGGATAGCCTTCCCCTCCTTGGTGTCGATTTTTTTTGATCGCTATTATCTATCGTAACAGGAGTTAAATAAATGAAGATTACACGAGTTGTATGCGCGCCTGGCCGGACGGGGTTTTTCTTCGACGACCAGCGGGCGATTAAAAAAGGCGCCAAGATGGACGGCGCAAGCTACGAGGGAGAGCCGGTAACTCCGGGATTCAGCGCGGTGCGCCAGGCCGGCGAGGCGGTCTCGGTGATGCTGGTTCTGGAAGACGGGCAAATCGCCTATGGCGACTGCGCGGCGGTACAGTATTCCGGCGCGGGCGGCAGGGATCCCCTCTTCCTGGTGAAAGATTTTATCCCGGTTATCGAAAGGCATATCGCCCCTATTCTGGTAGGGCAGGAGGCGGACAACTTCCGCCGTTTGGCCGCTGTTCTAGAGAAGGTAACGGTGGGCGGCAAGCGGCTCCATACCGCCATCCGCTACGGCGTTTCCCAGGCGATTCTGGACGCGGTGGCCAGGGCGAACAAGAAGCTCATGTGCCAGATCATCGCCGCCGAGTACGGCCTTACCATACGTCCGGAGCCGGTGCCTATCTTTACCCAAAGCGGCGACTCCCGGTATGACAACGTGGACAAGATGATCATCAAGGGAGCGGCGGTGCTTCCCCACGGGCTTATCAACAACGTGAAAACCAAGCTGGGCGAAAAGGGGGAACTCCTCCTGGAATATGTGGGATGGCTGCGGGACCGGATCGAGAAACTTCGGATCGAAAAGAGCTACTCCCCTGTTCTGCACCTGGACGTGTACGGCACTATCGGCCAGGCCTTTGGCAACGGCAACTACAGCGCCATGGCCGATTACCTGGAGAAACTCAGCGACGCCGCCCGGCCCTTCAAGCTGCGCATTGAGGGGCCCATGGATGTGGAAGACCGAGAAAAACAGATGCGGGCCTTAGCGGAGCTTACACGCACGGTGGACCAGCGGAAAATCCCCGTAGAACTCGTGGCCGACGAGTGGTGCAACACGCTGGAGGACATCAAATATTTCGCGGACAACAAGGCAGGCCACATGGTGCAGATCAAAACCCCGGACCTTGGGGGAGTCGGCGACATTGTGGAGGCAGTGCTCTACTGCAAGCAGCGGGGCATAGGCGCGTACCAGGGCGGCACCTGCAACGAGACCGACCGGTCCGCGCAAATTTGCGTACACCTGGCAATGGCCTCGCGGCCGGATCAGATCCTCGCCAAGCCCGGTATGGGCGTGGATGAGGGCTACATGATTATATACAACGAAATGCGGCGCATCATCGCGCTCGTAAAGGAGTAAGTATGGCTAAAGAAGAATTCCGTATTCTTTCCACTACCGCGATCCTGGGCTACGGCTTTCCTGTGGCCTCTTTTGAGGCGGGCATGGCCCGCAAGCCTCACCTTATCGCGGTGGACGCGGGTTCTACCGATCCCGGCCCCTATTACCTGGGAGCGGGAGTCTCGTTTACCAACCGCGGCGCGGTAAAACGGGACCTGGAACTGATGCTTAAAGCGGGGGTTCCCAACAAGATACCCGTGGTGGTTGGTACCGCCGGCGGATCCGGGGCGGACCCGCATCTGGCCTGGTGCCGGGAAATCATTGAAGAGATTGCCCGGGAAAACAACCTCCATTTTAAGATGGCGGTGATCCACGCGGAACTTGAAAAATCTTCTATTATACAGGCTTTCAGGCAGGGGAAGATAAGTCCGCTGGAACCTGCCCCGGCCCTGACGGAACGTGAAATTAACGACAGCACCCATATCGTGGCCCAGATGGGGCTGGAGCCTTTCCTGGCGGCCCTGGACAAAGGAGTTGACGTGATTCTCGCGGGCAGGACCTACGATCCGGTTTGCTTTGCCGCCCTGCCTATCAGTCTAGGCTATGACCGGGCCCTCTCCCTCCATCTGGGAAAGATCCTGGAGTGCGCTTCCATCTGCGCCACTCCCGGCAGCGGATCGGACTGCATGTTCGGCTACATCGGGGAAGATTACTTCCGGGTAGAGCCTCTGAATCCGGTCCGCAAATGCACCACTCTTTCGGTAGCGGCCCATACCCTCTATGAGAAGACCAACCCCTACATCCTACCCGGCCCCGGCGGGTACCTGGATCTTCACGACTGCCGCTTTGAGCAGGAAACCGAAAACATAGTCCGGGTGCGGGGTACCAAATTCATACCCGGCGTCGCTGGCGGCGGAAAGACCAACACGGTCAAGCTGGAAGGCGCCAAGCCGGTGGGTTTCCGCACGGTGTCTATCGCCGGCTGCC
>JAIRLK010000214.1 GCA_031259515.1 Treponema sp.
GGCTTTGCGCCGGTCTTCGGGAATAGTGAAATACGGCGGGTCCGCGTTGTCCCCAACGGCGATATTGCCCACGATGATGATGGCCAGGGAAACAACCAGCGTGATATAGCCGTTCGCCAGGTTCAGGAAAAAGCTGTCCCCGGCTATGCCCAGGGTGGGGTTCTGAATGACGAAGGTCCAGAACAGGTTTACGATCCACGTAACAATCAGGGAGGTCATGGCCACGGTTTTATTGCGCTTCCAGAAAAGACCGGTTACGAAGACCCAGAAAACCGGGACCGTCCAGGCGAAAAGCCAGTTGATGGCCCCCAGGATGTTGGGCAGGAAGGTGGAAATAAAGACCGCGAAGGCCCCAAGGATGACGATCATCACCCGAATAATGGAAGCTACCTGTTTTTCCGTCGCATTGGGTTTGAAATACCGTTTGTAAATGTCGATGGCGAAAATCGTGGCGGGGGTCAGGGTGGTCATGGCAAAGGTGGAGAGGACCGCCGCAAGCAACGCGGCCAGGACGAAGATCGCAAGGATCGGGGGCGTGTGGTCCACGATGTAGGTCATACCGAACATCTTACCGCCCATAGCATAATAGGCGGGGTCCGCCTTCGCGGTCAGGCCGATAGTAATGATGAAGGCGCCGAACAGGCCGTTTACCGGCGCGGCGAGCCAGACGGCGCGCTTAACGATGGCCTCGTCCTTCGCGGAAATACAACACTGCATAAGCTGCTGGTTGATTCCCTGGCTGAACACGACGGTAATAACCTGAACAATGGCGAAGTTGATAAACAGGGCCGGAGTGCCGAAGATGGAAAGGTTTTCCGGGCCGTTGAATCCCAGGGAACCGTCGTAGAAGGCTTTGATGCTGTTGAAGTTGCCTCCCGGTAAGCCGACGGCTATGACGAGGACGGCAACAACAAGGCCGATATACATGACTACGGCGTTGATAACGTTTACCGCGCCGACTTCTTCCATGCCCGCTAGGGCCACATAGAAGATGCCGAGGATGCCGCCGATCACACAGCCGCTTATGAGGGACCAGCCAGTCATCGCGTTGATGATGATGCCCAGCCCCTGGGTTTCCAGGGTCAAGATGCCCCAGATAAGGCCGGCCATGACGCAGGCGATCATGCCCGCGACCGCGCCGCCGAACATCCCCTTGAGGGCTTCGGGAACCGTGGTTACGCCCAGGCGTTTAACCCAGACCCCCGTACCGAAACAGGCCACGACGACCAGAAGGACATGGGCAATACTGAACCAGATAGCCACCGCCCCCATGCCGTAGGTCATTTCCAGGGAACCCGTTACATGGGCCGATCCCAGAACCGTCAGGGCCATGGTGATTCCCAGGGTTATGACCCCCATGCTCCGGCCCCCCAGGGCGAAATTCCCCTCCTCATTGACGTGGGCTTTGTTCTTCTTCTGAATGAAAAAGCCCACGCCAAAAATGACGATGACCTCGTAGATAAGAACCGGAATCAAAATTTCCAATCTCATTGCATAGTCCCTCCATATTGCCTGCGTTATTAGAGTTAGGAACAGTTCTTTAGAAGAAACAACATTGTTCCATTTTTAATTGATTGCAAAAATCGTGCCAACAAGTACAAATCCAGCGGAACGTAACCAAACGAGAGGTTTTCAAAGACCCCGCCTGTGCCAGGCAGAAAATATGTGCCAAAATATGACAAAATTCGATTTTTTTGTATGCCCTATGGCACGGTTGTGTCATAACCTTGACACACTTTGATACTGAAAGCGGGGGAAGCCGCGGCCTTGCTCCGGACCTCCGGTTCGCCGCTCCCCCCGCCGCAGGGGTTCCACCCTCGGAACGCCCCCGTCGTGGGGCATTAGGCCCCCGGACCTCAGCATTTTTACAGTTACCGCGGTCAAAGGAGAATCTGTCTCTCCCACAGGCGGTAATCCGTCCCGCGTTCCGTTTGTGGTAACTGTAAAATTGCTGCCCGGACCTCCCGGATGCTTGGCTTGGCACGATCCTTGCTTTATATTTTAAAGAATTTCACGGAGCGACGTATTTTACGTTTTTATTTTATACCTTTCGCGTATACACGCGAAAAAACTGAGGGGGTAGTAAGTATGGCAAAAATCGGTTGGATCGGCCTCGGAAACATGGGGAGCCCAATGAGCCAAAACCTGATCAAGGCGGGCCACGAAGTCGTTGTCTGGAACAGGACCAAGGGAAAGGCGGATGCCGTTATCGCCGCCGGAGCAAAGTGGGTTGATTCCCCAAAAGCCGCCGCGGAAGCGAGTGATTTTGTGTTCACGATGATCTCTGACGGTCCGACGCTTCATGCCGTTACCCTTGGAGCCGATGGCGTGGTTCCGGGTCTTTCGGCGGGCAAGATCGTCATAGACATGAGCACGGTTTCCGTCGAGGAATCCACAAAGGTCAACGAGGCCATTGAGGCGGCGGGTTCAAAGTTCCTGCGAGCCCCGGTTACGGGCAGTACGGTACTCGCCACAAACGGGAAGCTCGGCATCCTGGCCTCCGGCGACAAGGCCGCCTACGACAAGGCCCTGCCTCTCTTCCAGGTTATGGGTGCGAATCAGTTTTATCTGGGCGGCGGCGAAGAAGCCCGGGTGATGAAGCTCTCCCTTAACCTCATGATCGCCACGACCATGCAGATGGAAGCGGAAGCCGTTGTTCTTGCGGAGAAGGCCGGACTGGACGTTGCCCAGGTCTGCGAAATCATCGCCGGCAGTGCGGTGGGGTCGCCCCTTACGGGTTACAAGAAGGCCCCGATTTCCTCCGGGGATTACAAGGCCGCGTTTAGCGTCAAGCTGATGCTGAAAGATCTGGGACTCGCTGCGGCGGTTGGGAAGCAGTACGGCGTAAAGCTGGAAAGTACCGCCCTTACCAAAAGCCGTTTGGAACTGGCGGCAAGCAAGGGGTACGGCGATCTGGACTTCTCGGTTCTGACAAAGGTCCTCGAAGAGGAGAGCGGTTATAACCGGTAATCGGCTGATATAATCAGTTGATAAACAACGGTTATACATTTTATTTCGGTTTATACATTTTATTTTCAAGGAGAGGTTTTAAAATGGCAAAAGCGTATGTAAAGAACTATTACGATCTGATCCCGGCGGCTCCCCTGCGGCATATTGTCGCCCATGCCTTCGCCTTCGCGGTTCCCGCGACGACAGGAACGGACACCTACAATTTCTTCTCGATCTGCGAGATCCGTTTCGGCGGGGCCGCGCTGCTCGATAACCACAAGGATGCGGATCACTGTTACTTCATCCTGTCTGGTAAGGGGTATTCCTTCATCAAGGGCAAACGGTATGAGTACCGGGCCGGGGATGTTATGTGGATTCCGGGCAACAGCGATCACGAGATGTATCCCATCGGCGTACAGACCTTGAAGTTTCTCGTTACCCTGACGGGCAAAGACTTCAACCAGACCGAGCCCTACATCCGCAACATCCTTGACGTTGAGGGTGTAGATGATCCCGCGAACAAGGGCGTTACCCTTTTCCCGATGACCACGCCTAAGAACGGGGGCAGCAACACCATTGATTTCCACGTCGTCGAACTTCAGTCCGGCGCGCAGATTGCCCAAACAAGCTACGCCGAGTCGGATCAGAACACCTATGTATGTTCCGGCAAGGGCTACGCCATTGTGGAAGGCGAAAAGCTGGCGCTGCACCCGGAAGACGGTATTTTCATCCCGAAAGGGGCAAAGTACTGTATTGTGAATGACGGCAAACAAACCTTAAAGCTGGCCCAAACTTTCGGCCCGGCGCGTTTGTCTCTCCGTTAACCAGCCGCCGACACACAAAGGGAAGATAGGGGACCGCTAAGAGATTGCGAGGCAGCTCTTAGCGGTCCTCTTTTTATGTACCCGGAGACAATATCTATCCTGCTTTAGATCACCTGGACAACGGGAAAAGGGCCGGCCTGGGGTATAAAATAAGCTATAATCCATGGTAAATATGGTAAATACGGAGAACGATGATGCGCATCTTTGAAGCCGCAATGCTATTTTGTTTTGGCGCCGCATGGCCGGTCAATATTTACAAATCCCTAAAATCCCGTTCAACCGGCGGTAAAAGCATTTTGTTTCTGTTTGTTCTTGAAACCGGCTATGTCTTCGGCATCCTCAATAAGCTGTTCTATGACCGTGATGTTGTGATGTTTCTCTACATCCTCAATTTTTTGATGGTTATGGTTGACATACTTCTCTTTTTCCGGAACAGGCGTCTTGAAAAGGCGGGCGGCGGTGAGAACGCGGGGAAGAACGGCAGGGCAGACAACGGCACGCGGAGATTTCTTTACTGAAGAGCACCCGTCCTCTCAACCTCCGCTTGCGTCCGTGCCAGCTCCCTTCGCGTCCTTAATACGTATCCGCGTCCATGGCCTGAAATTTCTCCCGTACCCCCTGGAGCAGCGCAAGTTCCCGGTTGATGGTCTTCTCGTAATCCAGGGACTTGTCCGCTATGCGGTCCGCCTCGTCTTCCCAGAACTGGACATTCCTCAGATTGACGTACCGGAACCGGCGGTCCCGGGCTTTTTCCGCCCATTCCCGTGCGCTGTCCCAGTAAGAAAGGGCGGCGCGGAAGCTGGTTTCCGCCGTTTCAAGGCTCTCCAGGTTTTGTTCCTTCCAGGGGGCGTTGTAAAAATAGGCGTTCCGCTTGTTCCATTTATTGCCCAGGAAAAGGTACTGTTCAATCAGTTTAAGGTTAAGGTGCATCATGAAAAGACAGCGGTATTTTTCCCACTGAACTTCGTCTTCGATGAGGGCAAGGGCGTAGAGGGGGTTGGCAAAATCCGCCTTAACAGCCTGCTCCAGCCAGTAGATGTTTTCCATGGTATCATCGGGATATTGAAGGGAGTGCAGATGAAACAGCCGGTAAAACTGCTCTTTATACCGCACCACATACGCATCCGTTTCGGGAATGTTGGTAAGGAGAAGCAAAATCCCCATAATGCCGATAAGCGCTTGTTTCCTCATTGCCGCACGAAACTCCGGTTTCTAAGAGCCTCTTCCACTATCGGCATTTTCCTAACCGCCCTCCAGACCTGTTCCGCTATTTTCTCCGGCGGCAAGGAGGCGTCCAGACATTCCACCCGTACGCCCGCTTCTTCGTACCGGGGAAGCAGGGCCTTGTACCGGGAACGGACCTTGATTTGGAAATCCCGATACTCGTAGATGTCCTTTCCCGGTCGGGAAGCTATGCGTTTAAGGGCGGTTTCACTATCTAAATCGAAAAAAATGAGCAGTTCGGGAAGCGGGAAAGAACTGTTCAGGGATGCGGGAAGCTGGTCTCCGCAGGTTATGCCCTGGTAAACCAGGGAAGAGGGCGTATACCGGTCGGACGCCACCAGTTCCCCCCGCCCGCAGCGTTCCACGATGCCTCCGGGGCCGTAGAGGTGCTCGTTCCGGTCGGCGGCGAAAAGCCGGGCCGCGGTTTCAGGCCGCAGGGCGATTTCTCCTTTCAATACCTTGCGAACCAAGACCCCCACAGGGCCGCCGGTAGGCTCAAAGGCTGCGTGGAAGGGAGGAAGGCCGGGTTCGGCAAAGCGTCCGCTCAAAAGTTCCAACTGGGTGGTGGTCCCGCTCCCGTCGCCGCCTTCAAAGACCGCAAAATTATGTATAATAGCCATATCAGGGTTGTTATAGCACACGAATACCATTAATAGATAGTATGATAGTATAATTCGATAATTCAGCCGATATAATTGTAGCGGGCATGAAGGAAAACCGTCTGACACGTATCATCTCCAATATCCTCATGTTTTTGGTTCTTATTACCCTTACCGTTCTGCTTCTGCGGCCCCTGCAAAAAGAGCTTTTTGCAAAAATGACGGCCCTGCGGAATGAGCTTATCGCCCGTGGAGAAGCCTTTCTGGGCATGAGGATCGAATACTCCTCTGTGGGGCCTTCTCTTTTCAGTAATCTTGACATACGGGGCATAGGGATTTACGGGTCCGCCCCCGATCCCCTCCTTTCCCTTGCCCGGCTGCGGATATCCTTCTCCCTGTTGGGCATCCTGCAAGGGAAGGGTCTCGGCGCACTCAAAGTGATCCGGCTGGATAAACCGGTGGTTTCCCTGGACTTTGATCATGCCGGAGATTGGGAAGCTCTGCTTGCGAAAATCGGGAAGCAAGAGGACGGCGTTTCCGGCCCTCCCCCTTCGGGCGAAAGTTCCGGGAATTGGCTTACCGGGCTTTCCGGGGATATTAGCCTCAGAATACGGGGAGGCGAGGGTAAACTCCTTATGGGAGGGAACCGGTTTTCCCTTTCCGGCAATCTGGATGCGGCGATTCGGGGAAACCGCATTTCGGTAAAGGGTAAAGCGGACGGGAAGGCGTTTCTGGAAGCCTTTCTGGGCCGGTCCATGACTATGGGGATGAGCGGCAGGTTCAACGGAGAACTGGATACCCGGCTTAGGGAAGGGAAGCTGGCCCTGGTTATCTCCTCGCTTGCCGGGGACGGGTTCAGTTTCAGAACCCTTCAATTTGGCGTTTCCCTGGATTCGGAAAAGGTAGAGGTTCACAAAACCGGGGACGAAAGTCCGGGGAACGAAAATTCCCTGGAGCTTTCCCTGGGGTATGCCTTTAACACTCAGCGTTTCTTTGGGCGCTTTGAAGGGCGGGATTTTATCCCCCGGCTTTTTCTTTCGTTAAGGAGTCCCTGGGAAGAGTACAACGCCATCCTCGGCCTGAGCGTTAACGGGACGGCATCCTTCGAGGCCGGCGTTCAGGACGGCGTTTCCTACACAGCGGACCTTTCCGGGGACTTGGGGGAAATCTTTCCGATTGATGATGTTTCTTACGCGGTTGCGGTAACGGGTACCGGGGAGTCCGCCAATTTCCGCCGTCTGGCCCTTAGGTTCCCCCAGGGGGATATAGAGTATACCGGGCGCCTTGACCTTAAAACCCTGTCTCCGGACGGCAGGATCGCCGTAAAAGATTTCAGCCTTGCCCCGGTCGTGAATTCCGGCGACGCGGAGGGAGAGGCCGGCGGGAATCTGATAAACGCGAATCTGAGGGTGATGCCCTATGGCCGGACCATCACCATCTTCGGGGACGGGGTATTGATGGGGCCGGTTTTCTTTACCGCCCTGGACGCCGATATACAGCGGGAAGACCAGGGCCTTACCTTTAAGTTTTCCGTTTTGCGGTTTGTCGGCGCGGAAGCCTATGAGGAGGGACGGTTAAGCAGCCTTGCCGTCGAGGGTTCCCTGGATTATGCTCCCCGTCATCTTCAAGCAAGCATTATCCTGGACGCCTTTCCCCTGGATGACATCTTTTATATGCTTCGTCCCCTGGCAATAGTTTCGGCCCTTCCCGAACCGGTCTCCCGGTTTACCGCCGACACGTCGATTACGACCGAGGTTTTCGTAACGACCGACTTTGATCAAATCCTGTACAACGCTCCCCGTTTCGTGCTTGCCTATCAGGGGCAGCGTGAATTTTTCGCCCTGGC
Organism: Treponema sp.; assembly: GCA_031259515.1. GTDB lineage: Bacteria > Spirochaetota > Spirochaetia > Treponematales > Breznakiellaceae > JAIRLK01. Next base: position 7,443 of record JAIRLK010000214.1, read on the forward strand.
CTCTATTTCCGGGACAGACCGGCATTTTGAATTGAACGAGAGCCGTATTGCCCTGAGCGGCAGTGCGGCTGAAGTATCGGGATATTTGGATTTTTACAACCCCAACGACATCACCTTTTCCCTGATGGCTTCCTATCAGAATATGTCCTATTACTTTGAGGGAGCCCTGCTGGATCAGCGGTCGTTAAGCATCCAGGGTTCCTACGGGCTTTCTATCTATATTACCCGGACCCCTTCCGGCGGCTATTCCGGATATGCCGAGGCCGTTTCCATCCCCATCCCCGTTAAGATGGGGCAGTTTTTTCGCTTGAATTTTCTATCGTCCCTGCGGTACAACGCTCCTGAATCCTGGTCGGTAGATCTGAGCCGGCTGGAAATAAGCGAATTGGCGACTCCGGCGTCTCCATCCACCTCCCTGCGGCTTTCCGGAAGGGCGGATCAGAACGGCGTGTCCTTTCACAACGTTGTGTTTGACGATGGGCTGGGAATCCTTTTCGGCCAGGCGACCGTTTTCTGGCATGGGGATTTGGAGACGGGACAGGAACTTCCCGAATCTGAACCACGGTCCGAGCCGGAGCCTGCCGCCGGGACCGAATCGGACCGGCTCCTGATCACCCTTTTCCTCCGTTTGGCAGACGGCCAGGGCCATGAGACGTATAATCTTGAAGGGATTTACGAAGAGGGCGTTGTAGAACTGCGCCTGACAGGACAGGAAATGCAGTTGGGACGGGTATCGAACACCGTCCTGAACGCCGTGGCCACCGGGGAAGGGCGGCTGCATTGGACGGTAGGCGGGGCCTATGAAGTGACGGCGGTTCTATCGTCCCTTACCGCCCAGTATAACGAAAATCTTATAACCCTTTCGGCCCAGGGATCGCTTACGGAAGATGAAATGACGATCCGCGATCTGCGGGTGAATTATGGGAACCTTGAAGCGGCGCTGTCCCTGTTCCGGTTAAGCCACCAGGATTCCGTTGTTTGGGTCCAGGGACGCTTCCAGGGAATTGCCGTAGGCCGGCGAATCGACGGGGCCTTTACCGGGGAAGCGGGCATTGAGCCTTTCGAGAGCTGGCTTACCCTGGGAGATGCGCTGGATTCTTTCTCCGGCGCCCTTCAGGTGGAACGTATCCGTCTTGATACCCAGGAGCGTACGGAACCCTTCCACCTGGTGTTTTCCCGGAGCGAATCCAGCATCTCCCTTACCGGCGGCCCTCAGGACATGATACGGTTCCGCATTACCAACGAAGGAGCCTTCTATGCCGGACTGTCCTCCCCGTCTCCCATCAGGGGCGCGGCAGTCGGAACCATCGCCTCCAATATGATAGACGCCCATGCCACGAACCTGTATGTGGATCTCGCTGCCCTGGGCAGCCTGCTGCCCTATAAGGATGTGGTTGCCCTTACCGGCGGCCTGGTTAACGCCTCGGTGGATATACGGGGACCCCTGGGAGACCCGGAATTCTTCGGGATAGCCCAGGGGCATAGCGTCCGCCTGGAGATTCCCCAGTATTTGGGCGCGGAGATTGGTCCGGTCCCCATAACCGTGATCCTTGATGGCAACGAAATGCGCTTTGGCCCCATCAACGTACCCGCAGGCAAGGGATACGGCGTGGTTTCGGGCTGGTTCCGGTTTGACCGCTGGGTTCCCAATACCTTCAGCATAGATATTGACTCGTCCCTGGAATATCCCGTTCCCTTTGATTTTGAAATTCTGGGAATCGTAGCCCACGGGGGCGCTTCGGGTTCCATGAATGTTTCTATGGAAAATTCCCAGCTGCGCCTTTCCGGGGACCTTGTGGGAGAGGATACGGAAATAGTTCTGGACGCCCAGGGAATCAGCGCCGCCATGAACCAGGACTCTTCAGATACGCTGGCGGTTCTGACGGATTTTACCCTGACTATGGGACGAAAGGTGGAATTCTTTTGGCCCACGGCGGATTATCCCCTGCTGCAGGCCTCCGCCATAGCCGGGATGGGGATAAAAATCACCAGCGATTCCGAAACCGGACGGTTTTCCGTAACCGGGGATATAGGACTAAGAAGCGGATCGCTTTTTTACGGCCAGCGGAACTTTTACATCCGCCAGGGAACCCTCTTCTTCAACGAGAACGAGATTCAGTTTGATCCCCGGCTTACGATACGGGCGGAAACACAGGACCGCAACAACGACGGGCCGGTTACCATATTCATGATCGTGGATAACGCCCCGCTGATGTCCTTCACCGCCCGGTTTGAGACCAGCCCTCCTCTTTCCCAGATTGAAATCCTTTCCCTTATGGGGCAAACCCTGACCGGTCTCCCCGAAGAGGGGGGGGAAGGGGGCAGGGTCCAGAACATCGTATTTTCGGGAGTCGATTTCCTGTCCCAGTCCTTCGTTTTCCGCCGTTTGGAACGGCTCATCCGGAACTTTACCGGCCTGGATATGTTCACCTTCTGGTCTCCTATCGTACGAAATTTTATCACATCCCAATGGAACCCGATTGACAATGACGAAAGGGGTAACTATTTTGATAATACGGCTGTTTTCATTGGTAAATACTTTAGTTCAGATATGTTTTTTCAGGGCAGTGTTTTGTTACAATACGATGAGAATAGGCTGGAGATGGGAGGGTATACCTTTGAGGCGGATCTGGGTATAGAACTCCACAGTCCCTTATTTGATATCCGATGGAATGTCTCACCCCTCAAATATCAGACATTTTTTGATGCGTCTTTCACGCTGACATGGAGATGGCTGTTTTAGGCAGAAGGAGTTTAGATGCACGGAAGTTTAGGTCTCGCTGGGCGATTGCGTTTTGTACACTTAATGATTTGTATCCTGTTAACGGCGGGGTCAGTGTTTGCGCAGGAATCGGAGGAATGGTATCTGGGAAAACCCATACGCAACGTAGTTTTTGAGGGACTCAACCATGTCAAAATGTCGGAACTTGAGGGCATCATCGCGCCTTTCCTGGGCCGGGCCTTTTCCGATGAGGTTTTTTGGGAACTCCAGGGACGAATTTACGCCCTGGAATACTTTGAAGCCATATCGCCCAGCGCGGTACCGGCGGATTCCTCCGGCGCGGAGGTGGTTATACGCTTTGTGGTTACCGAACGGCCCGTTGTTTCCCGGATCAGCTTTGTCGGCAACAGCGGCCTTCGCCGTAGCGAGCTTATGGACACCATCACCCTCAAGGTGAACGATGTGGCGAACCAGCTCAAACTGAAGGCGGACGAGATGGCCCTGATCAACAAGTACCTGGAAAAGGGGTATCCCGATGTCCGTATCCGCTCCGAATCCCAAACCAACCAGGACGGAACCATCATGGTTACTTTTTTTGTTACCGAAGGGGATAAGATAACCATAGATGCCTTCTATTTTGAGGGAAACGCCATCTTTTCGGACCGGACGCTCAGGGGGCAGCTTTCCTTAAAGGTCAAGCGGCTTTTGAATGACGGCGCTTTTCAGGAAGCCAAACTCGTCGCCGACCAAGCCGCCATTACCCAGTACTACCATGACCGGGGATATATAGACGCCGCGGTAACCGACGTGATCCGGGACACCCATAAGGATGAAAAGGGCAACAATACCATGTCCATCACCTTTAGGATATACGAGGGGCGAATCTACAATTTTAACGGGGTTACTTTCGAGGGCAACCAGATTTTCAAGACCGAGCAGCTTGATGCGCTGATTCATTCCAAGGTTGGCGACACGGTAAACGCCCGGCGGGTGGAAGCGGATATTCAGCGGGTGGCGGATCTGTACTACGAAAACGGCTATATCTTTAACACCATAGCCCCGGAGCCCCGGCGGGACCCTGAAGCCGGTACTATTGCGTACCATATAACCATAGTGGAACAAGGCAGAGCCCATATCGAACGGATCCTCGTTGTAGGGAATAACAAAACCAAAGATAAAGTGATATTGAGAGAAATTCCCTTAGAACCGGGGGACATCTTTTCCAAAGCCAAAGTATTGGAAGGGATGCGGAACCTCTATAACCTTCAATACTTCTCCAGCGTGGTACCCGATACTCCGCCGGGAAGTACCAGCAACCTGATGGACCTTATCTTCAACGTGGAGGAACAGCTCACCACCGATGTTCAGTTGGGGATTACCTTTTCGGGCAGCACGGACCCCGAAGCCTTCCCCATATCAGGGCTGCTCAAATTTAACGACCGGAATTTCCTGGGCTACGGAAACATAGTGGGGGCGGAAGTCACCGCGAACCAGGACACCCAGACGCTGACCCTCTCGTATACCCAACGCTGGCTCTTCGGCCTGCCTTTGTCCGGCGGCGTTGACTTTACGTTCCAGCATATAAAACGCCTTGCCTTTATGGACGACTCGGCTCCTTTCTTTAATGGAGATGAAGACGACGCTTTTCCCGATGGGTTTTTTTCCTATGATGACTACGTGGGCCACAGCAAACTCCCGGCCAGGGAATATTTACTGTCCTATGACCAGCTCAGTTTTTCCCTGGGGTTTTCCACCGGATACCGCTGGCTTACCGGCTTGGGGAATTTAGGGCTTAACGGAGGAATCAGGATCGGCTGGATACAAAACAAATACGACGATTCCCTCTATAGGGCCTTTGACCCGGTATTGCGGGACAGGAACAGTCGGTTTGTACCCGCTTTTTCTTTCTGGACCGCGATTTCCCTGGATCAGCGGGATATCTATTATGACCCTTCCAAAGGGTATTACGGCATTCAGCGGCTGGGATACTACGGCATACTCCCCATAGAACGTGAACACTACGTCAGGACCGATACCAAAGGGGAAGTCTTTTTTACCCTGCTTAACCTGCCTATAACGGATACCTATAGTTTTAAAACGGTATTCGGCATACACTCAGGCCTTTCCTTTATCCTGCCCCAGCCGGGCCGGGATAATCCGGAAATTGAAGACGCGAATAAGCTGTCGATAGACGGCATGTTCACCGGACGGGGCTGGTCGGGGGAGCGGACAAACCGGGGCTATGCCCTTTGGGAAAGCTGGGCGGAATTGCGGTTCCCCTTCCTGCCGGGAATGCTTTCCTTCGACTTCTTCTTCGATATGGCGGCTAAGACGCAGACGCCCTACGACTTCTTTCATAATTTTCAGGCGGAGGATCTGCGCTTCAGCTTTGGTTTCGGACCCCGTATCTCCATACCCCAGTTCCCCCTCAAGCTGCAATTCGCCCGGTGTTTCAGCATACAAAACGGCAACGTGGTATGGAAACCGGGGGCTATCGGGATATTCGATTTTGTCGTATCCTTTACACTAGCTACGTATTAGTATAAGGTATGAGATGTGATGAAACGCGGCGCATTGGCTTGTTGTTTGGTTGTGGGGTTGGGACTTTCCGCGGAAGCCCAGCAGCTTACCCGGTTCGCGGTGGTGGACCTTTCCAAGGTGTATTCGTCTTTTTTCCGGGATTCCCGGGCGGTACGGGAATGGGAGGAACGGAGCGCCCGTATCCAGGCGGACATAGACCGGATGAAGGCGGAAATCCAGTCCCTCCAAAGCGCCCAACTGGACGCTTCGGCTAATGGCAATGAAGCCCGGTCTCTCATGCTGGAGAACGATATTTACCGGAAATCCGAGTACCTCAAAGAGTACTTTCGGATTAAAACCGCGGAACTTAACGATCAGAAAAACAAGCTGGCCCAATCG
>JAIRLK010000262.1 GCA_031259515.1 Treponema sp.
TGGCCTGTTTTTTGACTAATTCTTGCAGGTTTTCCCCGCCCATGCTTTGTTTTTACCATGTTTCTTATTTTTGTGCAATAGGGGCGTGAACGGTTACAACAAAACGGTGAAAAGAGTCATAGAATTTGTGAATTGGCGAATTACTGTATACAGTTGATAGACGGGAAGCTGTATCAATGTGAAACCACGGCATTTATAAAATACTTTAACGAATATTTCCATAAAAATCTGGAGATAACGGAAAAGGATTACGTGGACATACATAAAATAAAAAACCTTGACGAGATATTTGAATTTTTATGTAAACCGACGCCTTTTTGCCGATATTGTAAAACGGGTGAAGTTGAATATGTGGAGTGGGAAAATTCAAAAAAAGCACTGGAGGAATGGGTATGAATAGAAACCCGCCCGCGTCCGTGCGGACGGCTAACGTAGCAGAAAAAACGGCGTTTAATAGGACTGTTTACGCGCAGACTTGCTCCGCAAGTCTGACGCCGCCGGGAGGCGGCTCGGCCTCCGTTCGCCTAGCTCAATCGCTACGCTCATTCGCACGGCTCACTCCGGCACATGTTGTAAAATGCTGAAAAAATGGGCAAATTAGTGTTGACAAAACATCAAAAAATGGTAATATGGCTATATGGACATTGACGTTATATTGGAAAAACTGGTTGTTTCTCTGAGAGCATCAGATCCTTATAGGATTATTCTTTTTGGTTCTTATGCAAATGGAAGCCCGGATGAAAACAACGACATAGATCTTATGGTAATATTGGATAATGACCATATTTCAAGAACATATGAAGAACGATTGAACAAGAAAATATACATAAGAAGTTTATTATGTGAAATTAACCGCAAAATACCTCTTGATATATTAGTTTATTCCAAAGAGGAATTAAATTTAATAAAGAAACACGGAAACTACTTTATTGATGAAGTAGAAAGGACGGGAAAAATAATATATGAAAAAGCAGGTTGAAGACTGGATATTACTTGCGGATAATGATTTGTATGTCGCCGAAATAATAATTAAAGACGATTATCCATTAACAAACATTATTGCGTTTCATTGTCAACAGACAATAGAGAAATATTTAAAGGCATATTTAATGGAAAATGATGTTCCACTAATAAAGACACATGATTTAATCAAATGGAGGAGAAGCGCATGGGCAATGCCGTCAAGATGGTACCGGTGGAGCAGGCTGTAGGCATGGTACTCTGCCATGACATGACCCGGATTACGCCGCACGAAAAGACCGTCCAATTCCGCAAAGGACACGTCATCAAAGAAGAGGATATTCCCCTGCTCCTTTCCATGGGAAAAGAACAGATCTATCTCTGGGAAAAACCGGAAGGAACCCTCCACGAAAACGATGCGGCGGAGATCCTGGCTGCCCTTTGCCGGGGATCTCATATCGACCGGCAGGGCCCCAGAGAGGGGAAGATAGAGCTGTTTGCCCAAACCGACGGCGTCTTTGAATACGACGGCAGTATTCTTAACCGCATAAATGAGATAGAAGAACTAGCCATCGCGGCGCGGCATAATCATACGCCGGTTAAGGCGGGGGAAAAGCTCGCGGGTATGAAGGCGGTTCCCCTGGTCATTGAAGAGGAAAAGCTGCGGCGGGCCGAAAAACTGGCGGGCGCCGCGCCGCTCATGAATGTTTTTCCCTATATCCTCAAGCGCGCCGCCGTAATCACCACCGGAAACGAGATAGCCCGCGGGCGCATACAAGATGACTTTACGCCGGCGCTGGTAAAAAAACTTGAAGGCTATGGCATTTCCGTTTCAAAGCATATCATCGTACCGGATGGGACAGCCCGTATAACCGGCGCCATTGCCGAGGCCCGCCAATCAGGGCCGGACCTGATCCTTTGCACCGGGGGCATGAGCGTTGACCCTGACGACAACACTCCCGGCGCCATCAAGCAAAGCGGCGCTTCCATCGTTACCTATGGCGCTCCGGTGATGCCAGGGGTCATGTTTCTTTTGGGGTATTTTGACCATGACCTTCCGGTTATGGGCCTTCCCGCCTGTGTGATGTACGCCGGGGCCTCGATTTTTGACCTGATTCTGCCCCGCATAGCCGCCGGTCTGCGCCTTTCCCGGCAAGATTTTACCCGCATGGGAGCAGGGGGACTGTGCCTCTCCTGCTCCCCGTGCCGGTACCCGGCCTGTCCTTTCGGCAAGGGATGGTGAGGGGGAAGCCGCGGGCTTGCGCCCCAAGGCTCCCCGTATAACGCCGCTATAGCGCCGCTTCCCACTTCCGCTGTACGGCAAGGGCGGTTTCGTCCGGGGTCCGGCCTTGCTCAAACATCAGCCGCAGTTCTTCGCCCAGTATGGTTTCCAGCGTCAGCTCCTCCGGCAGGCTGAGGTATTCTTCGGTGGTAGCGGCGGCGGTGTAGATGTCGTTGATTTTACGGGAGAGATCGTCCTCTTCCTGGACAGGATTCCCGCCGGTTCCTGAAACCATGCCGGTTTTCATGGCAATATCGCCGGCTTTTTCGGTCAGGAAAGCAAGAAAGGCCCGGGCCTCGTCTTTGTATCCGCCGGAACGCGGGATGCCCGCATACCAGCCGATGATACCGGCGGCGGGCTTCCCTATATAGGACCCGTGGCTTGGAATGGTGGTTACGCCGAAGGGGATGCCGGCGGCCCGGAAGGCTCTGATTTCCGCCGCCGACGCAAGCATCATGGCAAGGCGTCCGGCGATGAAGTCTTCAACCCGGTCTTTGTTTGTTTTGGTGAACGCTTCCGGGGCAAGGATGCCCTCCCGGACAAGGCCGTTCAGAAAGTACAGGGTGTTTGCCGCCGGCGTTTCGGTAAAGGCGGGCTGACCGTCACGGAGGAGGGTTGCGCCTGAGGAACGGAACCAGGAAAAGACATCCCGATACACCCCCAGGGGATCTTCCGGGCTTAATGAAAGGGCGAATCCGTAACGTCCCTGATCCCTGTCGGTAATGGCTCTGGCCATGTCGGTAAATTCGGCGTGGTCTTTAGGCGGGCGGTCGAATCCGGCTTCCTGCAAGAGATCGGTACGGTAAAACAGGGGAAACACGCAGAATACTATTGGCCATGCTCCCGGTATGGCCCTTTGTACTTCCCCGTCGGCTGTCCTGAACAAGGCGCTCTTTTCCAGGATGTCCAGGTCGTCCTCAAGCAGATCCCCCTCAATGAGCGCGGGGAACCATCGGGGGTCCAGTCCCATGATGTCGGGGAGCTTAGCGGGTACGGCGGCCGCGGCGCTGCCTGGTTCCCCTCCTTCCGGCTTGGGAAGCGCGGACAGGAGCAGGCTGCGGACTTCATGGTAGGGCCGGGTGTCAAGATCAATCCGGATGCCGGGGTTTTGGGCCTCAAATTCCCGGATGAGGGCAGGGAGGACCCCGGCATCCCATTCATCCTGCCACCACTGGGTGAACACCAGAACCCGTTTTCGTTCTCCCAGGATTGGGACGCCCCGGCAGATCTGCCACAGAATTAAGGACAACGCGAGAAGGAGAACCGCCAAGCTTACGTAAAGAAGCAGACGATCCAGGCGGGAATAATGTGACGGGTCTTTTTGTAAGAACGTTAATCCCACAGGAACCTCCGGATATCGGCTCTGCCTGAATTACCGGTCCGTCCGCGCTTCATGGCGTCAAAACCGCTCAGGCTCATAGTGATAGTAAATCAGAATTTTCCGCCGATGCCAATATTTGAAAAGGGAGGCTGGGCGGCTTGGCAAGGTAAGACGTTAGTTTGCAATTCGGAGGGGGAGGGGAGGGTTCCGCTTCAGACAGGAGTGGACACGCCGGCATCGTGATCATCCGCTTCCCGCGTACACTGGAAAGCCAGGAGTAAGCCTTACAAGTTACGCAGCGCCCTAACCTTAGAGCCTGTTGCGCTTATCATAACAAGCGAAACGGTCTACAATGGGTATATGAAAAAACGCCGTTTACCGCTTGGGATACAGACCTTTTCGGAAATTGCCGGGGACGGACTTGTATACGTTGATAAAACTAAACGGATATACGACTTGGTTACGGACTCCGGCAAATTCGTATTTTTAGCCCGCCCCCGCCGTTTTGGGAAGAGCCTGTTGTGTTCGACCCTTGCGGCCCTATTTGAAGGCCGCCGTGAATTATTTACGGGGCTTGCGGTAGATTCTTCAGACTGGGAATGGAAAAAACACCCGGTCATACACCTGGACCTGAACCCTGCCGATTACATTACCGGCGGAAGCCGCGCCCTGCAAAACAGGCTTAACACGGTTTTGACTATGACTGAAGAAAAATACGCCGTCCCCGCCGCCGGCAATGACATCAGCGACAGATTCTTTAACCTTATAAAAAATTT
>JAIRLK010000306.1 GCA_031259515.1 Treponema sp.
GGATCCAGCCGCAGGGCGATATGTTCCGGGTTGTAGGCGTCCCGGTCCTTAGAGATTGTCAGCGCGACATGATCCGCCTTGGGGTCCAGGATGATGATCACGTCGATGAGGTCGGCGTAATCCCCGATGACCAGGGGAATACCCCGCTTATCGTAGGCGGGTCCCAGAGCGCCGGCGGCTTTGGCGGGTTTTAGGGGCGCTTTCACGGTACAGCTATACCATACGGAAATCCCCAGTTCCTGCGCAAAGTCTTTGGCGCCCTGCAAACGTTCCCGTTCACCGGGGGAAAAATCCAGGCCGTCTACAATCACCGCCTCGGCGTTAAAGCCCCCTTCCCTGATCAGCGCCCTAAGACTCCGGTTTATCTGTTCCCCGGTGATTCCTTCCTGACTGAACTTCATAAGAACCCGGTTCTTGATCACATCGTTTTTCACCTCCGCGATGTTTTCCAGGTTCTTTTTCATCACGAATTCCTCAAAAATATCCTCGTACCAGGCCAGCACATAATCGGTATGCTTGGTAAAGGATACGTGAATCACCTTCTTTGCCTGCAACAACTTGTCCAGGGCGATTTGGACCAGAACCGAGGTCTTGCCTATGCCGCTGGGAGCGGCGATGATCCCAATTTCCCCTGGTTTGAGCCCTCCATGAATGGCCCGTTCAAAAACGCGAACCGGACTGCGCTCCACAAGTTCGTTTTTAATCACTTCGTATTCCTCCCTATTAAGGTTTCGATTAAGGCTTCGCTATTTGGCCGCCTTCTTCCGCTTCTCCTCGTATTCCTTGACGAGGGCTTCGGAAATGCCGGACGGAACCTTCCCGTACTTCTCGAATTCCATGGTGAATTCCGCCTTGCCCTGGGTCAGGGAGCGAAGCATCGTGGAATAACCGAACATCTCGCTTAAAGGAACTTCGGCTTCCACACGGGAAAAGATTCCATCTTCGGTGGATGTCAATATTATACCACGCCTTTGGTTGATTGAGGCATAAATATTTCCCTGAAATTCCGAAGGGCCTTCTACCACAACCTTCATGATAGGTTCCAGGATACAGGGCCTGGCCTTGCCATAGGCCTCCCGGAAGGCGCCGATAGCGGCAAGCTGGAAGGCGATGTCCGAGGAGTCCACCGAGTGAGACTGGCCGTCGTTGATGACGCAGCGTATGTTGACGATAGGGAACCCGATGAGGCTGCCCTTCCTGACAGCCTCCCGGAACCCCTTGTCGCAGCTGGGGACATATTCGGTGGGGATAACCCCGCCCTTGATGCTGTCCACGAATTCGTATTCGCCGTCCCCATAGGGTTCCATATAGCCCGCGACCCGTCCGTACTGACCCGCGCCGCCGGTCTGCTTCTTGTGGGTATAGTTGAAGTCCGCCCGCTGGGTAATGGTTTCCCGGTAGGCCACCTGGGGCATACCGGTCTCCACCGCGCACTTGTATTCCCGGAACATCCGCTCAACGTAGACTTCCAGGTGCAATTCCCCCATGCCCTGAATGATGGTCTGGTTGGACTCAGGGTCCACAAAGGTCTTGAAGGTGGGGTCTTCCTTGGTAAAGCGGTTCAGGGCCTTGGCCATCTGATCCGCAGACTTCTTATCCGCAGGGGTGATAGCCAGGGAGATGACCGGCTCGGGAACATACATGGAAGACATGGCGTAGTTAAGGCCGCCGCCGCAGAAGGTATCCCCAGAGGCGCAGTCTATTCCAAAGAGGGCCACGATGTCTCCGGGAACCCCTTCGTTGATATCTTCCATATTATCGGAGTGCATACGCACCAGGCGGCCAACCTTGAATTTCTTCCTGGCCCGGGTGTTCAAAAGCTCATCGCCCTTTTTAAGAGAACCCTGGTAGATCCGTACATAGGTAAGCTGACCATACTGGCCATCTTCAAGTTTAAAGCCCAGCGCCACGGTAGGGCTTTTCTCGTTAACCGTAAGTTCCCTCCGTTCCTCGCTATGGTCCAGGTCCAGGGCGTAGTTCTTCACCTCGGTGGGGTCCGGGAGGTAGTACGTTACGGCGTCCAAAAGGGGCTGAATCCCCTTGTTCTTATAGGCTGAACCCACCATCACCGGGACGAACTGTTCCGCCAGCGTCCCCTTACGGATGGCGGCGCGGATCAGGTCTTCGGAAACAGGGCTGCCGGCCAGATACAACTCAGCCACTTCATCGGAGAACATGGAAACCGCGTCCAGAAGCTCATCCCGATACCGTTCGGCATCGGCTTTAAGGTGGGGGGGTATCTCGGCATACCGGAGTTCCGTCCCCTGATCGCCGTCGAAGTACACCGCTTTCAGGGTGATGAGATCCACAATGCCCTCCAGCTTGTCCTCCAGCCCTATGGGTATCTGGATGAGTACCGCGTTCAGCCCCAATTTTTCCCGTAGCTGGAGCCGCACCTTAAAGGGATTGGCCCCAGTGCGGTCGCACTTGTTCACAAAGGCGATACGGGGTACATGATAGCGCTTGAGCTGGCGGTCTACCGTGATGGACTGGGACTGAACCCCGCCCACCGCGCAGAGTACCAGGATAGCGCCGTCCAGGACCCGCAGGGACCGTTCCACTTCGATGGTAAAGTCCACATGCCCGGGGGTATCAATAAGGTTGACGATATATTCCTTCCATTCAACCTGGGTCGCCGCGGATTGAATCGTAATCCCCCGCTCCCGTTCAAGCTCCATGTGGTCCATAGTAGCGCCAACGCCGTCTTTGCCACGAACCTCGTGGATGGCGTGAATCTTATTGCTGTAAAACAGGATACGCTCGGAAAGGGTGGTTTTTCCCGAGTCAATATGCGCGCTGATTCCAATATTCCGCATCTTTCGGACGTCTGTCCGGATAATGTCGATGCCCATTTTATTCCTACTCCTTCCAAGAGACGCTTGAAACGTTCAAAATTAGATTTAACCTCAAGAATTTAACCTCAATATTAAGAAAGTATCTGCTTAAAAGACGCCAAATACAATAATAGGGAGAATATAATAAGGCTTGCGGGAAATTTCAAGTAACCGTCAATAATTACATCTATTCCCGCCGATCATTTTGTCAGCGAAGCCGGATTGCGCGGCGGCGTTCCGCCATAACAAATTTTCTCCTTGACATCCGCTGCCTGTCTGCCCTGCGTTTTCTGCGGCGGATCAGGGTGCTTATATGATAGGCGGAGATCACCGTGGTTAACAGGAACGAAACAACCGCGAACCCGATCAGCGCACGGGGATCCAAATACGCGCCGGGCAGATATCGATAGGTACTCAATGCGAGGAGGAGTACATAAATAGAAGCAACCGCATAAAGAAGAATACATATCCAGATAACTTGAACGATCAAACTCTGGTTTTTCCAAAGCTTTTTAAAAACGTTTTCCATACTTTAATTCCTCCGAATCTATCAAGGCTTAAATTTAAGATTACTATAATTCATGGAAGGATAAAATGCAAGAGAGCGCATCGCCTCATTTACGGTAAAAGCAATGCCCGGCGCCGGGGCGTGAACCCTGGTTATCAACGAAGATACCCGGCAAAAGCTGGGGCTTGCCATTGCTGCCCCTTATAGATACATTCGGCAGGAGCCCGGTTATCAGGACCCGCGGGATATACATTCCCCGCACGACCCCGCTAAGGGGCTTTGTCCCTCCGGACCCCCGGCAGCCGCTTGAATCCGTCCGCCTTCTGGTGTAAAGTCAAACACCCTGGCGGGTACGTACTTCAGCTTAGTCAAGGAACACAAGGAGAAATAATATGGACCAGCATCACCCTGCCGATAAAACAGACAGAATAGGAACGGAACGCATAGGGAAACTCCTGGTTGAATTCTCTGTACCCGCAATTATCGGGATGTTTGTCAACGCGATTTATAACATCGTTGACCGCATTTATGTCGGACAGGGCGTTAATCCCCTAGGAATTGCCGGCATCACCGTTGCAATGCCCCTGATGATGGTGATCCAGGCTTCCTCTATGCTGATAGGAATCGGCGCGAATTCATTGTTTTCAATCCGCCTTGGGCAGGGACGCAGGAACGAAGTTGAAAAAATTATGGGACATGCCTTAACGCTGCTCATCCTGATTCCGGGGATCGTCATTGCGGCAAGTTTTATTTTTCTTGACGATATTATTGCCCATGTCCTTGGCGCAAGCGATACGGTGTTTCCTTACACCAAAGAGTATCTCCAAATAATCCTCTATGGCGGGCTGTTCAGCGCCATAGGTCCGGGGCTTAATCACTTTATCCGTTCCGACGGGCATCCGCGTACTTCAATGGTTACGCAGCTTATCGGCGCGGGCATCAACATCATTCTTGATCCGGTTTTTATTTTTTATTTTGGCTGGGGTATTGCCGGCGCGGCATGGGCGACAATCATTTCACAGTTTGTTTCATTCATCTGGGTTGCCTGTTACTTCAACTCAAAATATACGCAGCTGCGTTTCCGCATGAGGTACATGAAGCCGGAACTCAGGCTGACGGCTTCTATCCTCGCAATCGGGTTTGCTCCCTTTGCAACGCAGGCGGTAATGAGTTTTGTCAATGTTTTACTGAATCATTCCCTTGATTCCTACGGCGGGGACATTGCGGTTTCGGCCATGGGAATTGTCTATAGCATTATAATTGTGTTTTTTATGCCCCTGATGGGACTGAATCAGGGCGCTCAGCCGATTATCGGCTATAACTACGGCGCGAAAAAATATGCGCGGGTGCGTAAGACCTACAAGTGGGCGGTTATAAGCGCTACCCTGTTCATCACTTTTTGTTTTCTCCTGATACAGCTTTTCCCCAAACTGTTCATTTCACTTTTCAGTAATAAAGACGGCCCGCTTATGGATATGGGGATTTACTGTTTACGGGTCAGTACCCTGATGCTTCCGGTTGTCGGTTTTCAGGTACTTACCTCAAATTATTTTCAGGCTATAGGAAAGGCGCTGGAAGGAACGATATTGAGTTTATCCCGCCAGCTTTTGTTATACGTGCCGTTATTGATATTCCTGCCGTCCGTATTCGGCCTGCAAGGGGTATTTTTCGCCATGCCTGCGGCGGATTCAGGCGCGGTACTACTGACCGCGTGTGTTATGCTGGGGGAATTAAAACGGCTTAACCGTTTAATCCAGGGAGAAAACTCACCAGCAACGTCTTAATCTCAAATGGTTTAAAGACAAGCGGAATATAAGAATCCGTACATTGCACGCTGCGGCCGTTTTCTTCGAGCATATCCGTTTCTTCAGCGGACGCGACGGGACGGCTAAAGCGGAGATTGCCCGTCCTGCGGCCGCCGGAACTTTCGTAGAGGCGCACAACCAGCCTTTTTAGGTTTTTTCCGGCGTCCGCTTCCGG
>JAIRLK010000351.1 GCA_031259515.1 Treponema sp.
CAGGCTGGTCTTCCTCTCGTTTTTAACGCCCCTGATAAACGGGGAGGGGTTTTACTACATCGAAAGCGAAACCACCGATGCCCGGCGCATGGATCTGGTAGTCAGTTACGGCAGGGAAGAGTTTATCATAGAACTGAAGGTCTGGCGCGGGGAGGCCGCCCACCGTGCGGGCTATGAACAGCTTGCGGAGTACCTTCGCAACCGTGGCCGGAAAGAAGGCTATCTTCTGACCTTCGACTTCCGGAAAGAGAGTAACCGCGAACCTGGGGAAGAATGGGTCTCAGCATGGCCGGCGGCGGCTTCCGGCGGGCAGGCTTCCGGGGAACTGCGCATCTTTGACGTGATGCTGTGAGTTTCATCATGGACGGTTCCGGTTGTTCGTAGCGTTATATATGCCTCCCGCCGCCGAAATGCCTCATTTTAAAAGGTAACCATGCGTAAGGAACTGTTCCTAAGTCTAATTCCTGTCTAGAATTCGTCCTTTGCCTAACTTCTTGTAATATAACAATTTATGCCATTAATGCGCCATATTGTTAAAATTCCTTCTTTATACTATCATACTGGTTTAAGAGCCTGCTGCAAAGGAGATTTTCATGCCGAGCGAACATATCGCGCCTACTAAAAGCAACCTCCTCAGAGTCAAAGAGCGGCTGGTTACCGCCGAAGAAGGGTATGATCTCCTGGAACAGAAGCGGGAAATCCTGGTCATGGAGCTTATGCAGAAGGTAGGGCAGGTCAAGATATTGGAGCGGGACCTGGATGCCCGCCTTACTACGGCCTTTCCCGCGCTTAAACGTATGCTCGTCGTGGCGGGCCGGGAGCGGGCAGAACGGCTTTCCCGGAACATCAGGTACCGCTTCGACTTGGAAGAAAAACGGGTCTTGGTCGCGGGGATGAACCTGCCGGGACTGGAAGTACACCTTCCGGAAATGGAACTTAAATATTCCCCTGCGAATTCATTTGCCGAATGTGATGAAACCGTGTTAGAATTCTTCGAGTTGTTAAAGATACTCACTGAACTGGCGGGGGTAAGGACTATCGCGTGGCGGCTGGCCCGGGAGGTCAGGAAAACCCAGCGGCGGGTCAACGCCCTGGAAAAGATGGTTATTCCTACCGCTAAAGAAACAAAGGCGTATATCGAAGCGGCGCTGGAAGAAAAAGACCGGGATGCTTTTTTTTCCAGTAAGCTGCTAAAAAAGAAGGGCGCCGCGGGGAAGTTGGCGTTAAAACGTTCCGGCTCAGATGCGGTTTCCGGAGGCAAGGGATGAGTAAACCTGTTTTTTCACACATTGTTGTTGCTATAACCGGCTCTGATGCTTCTATCATGGCCGCAAAATACGCTATAGTCATGGCGAAGCAGTACCGGAGCCGGCTTTCAGCAGTCTATGTGGTGGATACCGCGACGATCCGGCAGCTTACCCTGAGTAAGATATTTATTCAGGAGGAGAGCCAGGAGTACGAGCGGAGTTTAGAGGCGAATGGAGACCGGTATCTTTCTTTTGTAGAAGAGCTGGCCCGCGCCAAGGGCATCAAAGTTGAGCGGGATATACGCCGGGGAGCGGTCTACACGGAGGTTCTTCAGGTTGCGGATGAACGGAAGGCGGATTTGATAGTTCTGGGGGGCTGGGAAAAAGACCGAAGCGCCCGGGATATCATCTCTAATTCTCACCGGGAAATCATGGTAAACGCAAAATGTTCCGTCCTCTTGGTGAAAGAACCCGCCATTGATCAAATCTACAAGCAGGCCTAATTATGAGAATAGCGATTATCAGCGTCCCTGCCCAAAGAAGGGCCATACCCGATTACGTAAAGGCCCTGGCCAAGGGCATGGAATCTATGGGACACCGGGTGGATGTGATAGATGCCTGGACTGAAGACGGCTTCAGGCTACCGGGTTATGAATACATCGCGGCTGTTGCCGAATCCATCTCCCTTTTCGGCGGTAAAATGCCCGATGTCCTCCCGAAGATCCTTTCTTCCGGGAGCGGTCTTGTGGGAAAGAAAGGCGCGGCTTTTCTCAAAAAAACCAATCCCCTTACGGGCAAGGCCCTGGCCAACCTCATGCGGACTATGGAGCATGAGGGGGTGGTGGTCAACTGGAGCGACATCATCCTGAGCGCCCCCCACGCGGAAATTCTGGGGAAGCGGATAGGCGCATAGGTTTCCTCATGGAAAACTATTACTCCCTCCTCGGTATAGAAGACGATGCAAGCGTTCAGGATGTTAAACGGGCTTTCCGGGAAAAGGCCAAGCGGCTCCACCCTGACATCGTTGGAAGCGCCGGTTCCGAGGCCATGCGGAAGCTCCTTTCCGCCTACGAGGTGCTCTCCGATCAGGAGCGGCGTTACGAATACGACCGGGCTTACCGCCGGTTTGTCAAAGCCGGAGGCTTCAATTACCGGGACTTCCTGCGGGAAAATCCCGGCGATCCGGCAAGCCAGGCGAAGCTGGTGTTTTTCGATCTCCTGCACCTTGAGGAAGAGGAAGCCTTGGCGACCTGGCGGTCCCAGGGAGGCTTGGACTTCTTTATGCAGGAGTACCTGGAGCGGGAAGACTGGATGGATTGCACCTATATTCTGGCCGAAGAGCTTGAAAAGCGGGAATGTTACTACGAGGCGTTCATGCTCTTTGCGGCCCTAATTCGGGAGGAGCGGCGGCAGCCGTACTTCCGGCATTTTAGCGCCGAAATTGAAAATTCCCTGAAGGAACTGGTCCGCCTCAGACTCAAGGCGGCGGTGGACAGCGAAACGTATTTGGAATGTTTGGAGATTCTGCTGGAACTGGGTTTCCCTCCCAGGGAGGAAGCCCGGTGGATGCGTTCAATGGCGGAGACTCTGATCCGTCTGGGCCGGCGGAACGGCGCCGAAGCCGTCTTCCGAGAGGCCCTAAAGCGGGACCCGGCTCTGCCCAACGTGGTGCAACTCAAGCGGAAACTGAATATATAATAAGGAAAAGTATGGTGCGTTTGAAGAATGAAAAGCAAATTGACGGCATTCGGGAATCCTGTAAGGCTTTAAGCGCCATGTTCAGGGAGATCATCCCCCTGGTAAAGGCCGGCGTGGAGACCAGAGACCTGGACAGGTGGGTTCAGAACTGGATCAAAAAGGCCGGGGGCAGGCCCGCTTTTTTGGGGTATGGCCCCAAAAACAACCCCTTCCCCGGGGCCCTCTGTGTTTCCATCAACAACGAGGTTATACACGGCATCCCTTCCCGGCGGAAGATCGCCGAGGGGGATCTGGTTTCACTGGACAGCGGCATAGACCTGGGAGGCTTTATCAGCGACCAGGCATTGACCCTGGAAATAGGAACGGTGAGCGAGGCCGCTCGGGGGCTTAACCGGGTAACCCGTGAGTGCCTCTACCAAGGCATAGCGGCGGCTAGGGCCGGGGACCGGCTTCTTCAGATAGCCCGGGCTGTGGAAGCTCATGCGAAAATCTACGGGTACGGGGTGGTCCGTCAGTTTTGCGGCCATGGGGTAGGGTTTGCGATTCACGAGGACCCGGCGGTACCAAACATCCCCCATGGGCCTAACCCCCGCATGTCCGGGGGGCTGGTTATCGCCATAGAGCCCATGATCAACCTGGGCAGTGGAGACGTGGAGGTTCTGGACGATGATTGGACCGTAGTAACCGCCGATGACGCGCTTTCCGCCCATTGGGAACACACGGTGGCTATTTTTCAGGACCACACAGAAATACTAACCGACAGGTTGGATTAATGGGCCGCCGGGGATAAAAATCCCGGCGGCCCATGTATCTGTAACTTATTTTGTAACTTATTGCGGAAAATTTTATTATTATTATAAAAAGGACGCTAAAACTGCGGTTTCTTAAAGACGTTTATAAAGCATAATGAATAGGAGAGTTAATTTATGAATCTTACCGAACGTTTCTTGTCGTGTTTCTCACCGGGGAAAAAATCCGCCTCAAAAAATGTATTGTTTTCGAAAAAATTTTTCATCTTTAATTTAGTGCTGATGGGGGCGATCTTTGGGTTTTCTTTGGCCTTTCTTTCCTTTTCCTGCTCCACTCCCCAAGCGAGAACCGCCAAAGCGGAGGAAAGTCCGGTAACCATCCCCCAGGATGCCCTGGCTGTGGCGGAAAGCCTCCAGATGACGTTCCGGGCTGTGGCGGACAAGGTGCTCCCTTCGGTGGTAGAGCTTAAAACCGTATCAATACGGCGGCAGCAGATTCCCAATTTTAACGGCATTCCCTGGGAATTTTTCTTTGGTCCACGGGAGGGAGAGCCGGACAGCAGGGGCCAGGAGCGGGAATACCGTTCTCAGGGCCTGGGCTCCGGGATCATCGTCCGCCAGGAAAAGGATGTCTATTATGTGCTGACCAACCATCACGTCGTACAGGACGTGAACGAAATCATGGTGGTTACCAACGAGGGCAAGGAATATTCCGCAGAGCTTGTGGGCCAGGACGAACGCAAAGACCTGGCTATGGTATCCTTCAAGACAACCGACTTGTACCCCCTGGCGGTCCTGGGTGATTCGGACGCCGTCCGGGTGGGGGACTGGGCCATCGCGGTTGGGAATCCTCTGGCTCTCATGTCTACGGTAACTATGGGCATCGTGAGCGCCTTGGGCCGTACCGGCGGGCCGGCGGGTAATATCAACGACTTTATCCAGACCGATACGTCCATCAATGCGGGGAATTCCGGGGGCGCCCTGGTGAACATACGCGGCGAGGTCGTGGGGGTCAACACCTGGATCGCCAGTAACAATCCCGGCGGCGGTTCCGTAGGCTTAGGCTTCGCCATTCCTATTAACAACGCGAAGCGTTCTATTGATGAGTTTATCCGCTCCGGAGAGATCAGCTACGGCTGGCTTGGGGTGTCCCTTGCGGACCCGGATCGGGACAGCGCCCAAGCCCTGGGTCTTACGGGGAAACGGGGCGCCCTGGCTACCCAGGTGTTTATTGATTCGCCGGCTCACAAGGGCGGGATACAGCCTGGGGACTTTATCACCCATCTGAATGGCCGGGAGATGCGGGGGAGTAACGCCCTGACCCTGGCGGTAGGTGATGTCAGGCCCGGAGAGAGGGCGGTCTTCACCGTCATTCGGGATGGCGCGGTTCTGGAGGTTACCGTCCGTATAGAAGTCCGAAGCGAGGCGGTGGCGGCGGAAAACAAGAAACTCTGGCCCGGCGTCTACGTGGTCCCCATCACCGACGCCCTGCGGAGCAGCCTCAAGCTGGATCAGAACGCCCGTGGGGTCATCGCCGCCCAGGTTATCAACGAGAGCCCTGCCTCTATCATAGGCCTCCAGCGGGAGGACCGGCTTATCGCCATTAACGGCGAACCGATACAGGATTTAGCGGGCTTCTACCGTGCTCTTAGGGAAAAAGCGGGAAAAGAACTCTGGTTCGAAGTGTCCCGGGGCAACGCGGCGCTGGAGACCTTGAAGTACAAACGCTAGTATAGAGATATAGAGATAAGGAGCGCGTTGTGGGGCATACGGACGGGACTGAAGGGAAGACTGCGGGGGAGCAGCTTGCGGAAAAGCTCTGTGTCAATAAAAAGAACTGCTGGGACGGGGTAAGCCCCGAAGAGGGCGAAGCGGTAGGCCGTTTCGCGGCGGACTATGCCGCGTTTCTCGATAAAGGAAAGACGGAGCGGGAGTTTACCGCCGCAGCCCTGGAAGTCCTGAACGGCGCGGGTTTTCGGGATATCGACGAGATATTTGAGAACCTGCCGGAAGGAGGCTTCTTAGTTCCGGGTACGAAGATCTATCAGAACAACCGGGGGAAGTCTCTGGTCTTTGCTGTCATAGGGCAGAAGCCCCCGGAAGGGGGGGTGAACATCCTGGGCGCTCATGTGGATTCCCCCCGCATAGACCTCAAGACCAACCCCCTGTACGAGGAGGCGGAATTCGCCCTCCTGGATACTCAGTATTATGGAGGCATCAAGAACTACCAGTGGACGGCCATCCCCCTGGCCTTGCACGGGGTTGTTATCCGGGAGGACGGGACCAGGGTTGAAATCAGGGTTGGGGAAGAAGAGGGGGATCCGGTCTTTACGATCACCGACCTTTTGCCCCACTTGGCCCGGGAACAGATGCAGAAGAAAGCCTCCGAAGCGGTGCCTGGGGAGGACCTGAATATCCTCGCCGGCTCCCGGCCTTTCCGGGACAATAAGGCCAAGGACAAGGTTAAACTCAATGTCCTCAACCTGCTCCATGAACAATACGGCATTGTGGAGCAGGACTTTGCCCGGGCGGAACTGGAACTGGTACCCGCTTTCAAGGCCAGGGACCTGGGATTTGACCGGAGCATGATAGGCGCATACGGCCACGACGACAAGTCCTGCGCCTACGCCGCCCTGCGGTCAGTCGTGGAACTGGCCGGTTCTAAAACACCCCCGCCGAAAACTATCGTGTGCATCCTTACCGACAAGGAAGAGACCGGTTCTGCGGGGAACACCGGGGCGCAATCCCGGCTCTTTGAAAATTTTGTCGCCTATCTGCTTTCAAAAGGGAAGACGGCGTATTCGGAACTCCTGCTGCGCCGGACCCTGAGCCGTTCCGCCATGCTTTCGGCGGACGTCAACGCGGCCTTTGATCCCACCTTTGATGCGGTCTACGACCGTAAAACCGCCTCTTACTTAGGCAAAGGCATAGTCCTGTCCAAATACACGGGAAGCGGCGGAAAAGTTGGAGGCAGCGACGCCAGCGCCGAATTCTGCGGGAAGGTGCAGGCCGTCCTCAACAGGAACAAGGTCCAGTGGCAGTACGGCGACTTAGGCAAGGTTGATAAGGGCGGCGGCGGGACCATCGCCAAGTATGTGGCTAATCTGGGCGTGGAAGTGCTGGACTGCGGGATTCCCGTACTTTCCATGCATTCCCCGTTTGAAGTCATCAGCAA
>JAIRLK010000034.1 GCA_031259515.1 Treponema sp.
GCGGAGGGGGATTTCGGGCAAAAACGGGGTTTCCGCCCCCTGCCCCGCCTGACGGGGTCTGACCCCGTTCAGCTTCCGCCTCCGTCTCATGTCCGCCGCCGTCGGTGTCTCCGCCTCCGCCTCCATCGCTTCCCAGTCCACCTTCCCCGCCCCTTCGGGTGGCTCCCCTTCCAGCACCTCCGACCAGTACCGGTCTCCCCAGCGATGCCCCGTCCTTCCCGTCCGCAGATTGAACCGCACCGCGAACGTCTGCTTAAGCCACTGCATAATCTTAGGCAGCAGGAACCCGTCCGCAGGCTTGATATAGAACGACAGCCGCGCCCCTTCAAAGGCGAACCCGCGCATCTCGAAGGTGAACATCTTCTTCGCCTCGAAGAGAAGCCGGAAGAGAAGGGCCTCCGTCTGCTGTTGTTCACGGAAGAGCGGCTCACCGTCATTGATCGCCGTCCGTACTTTGTACCATGCGCCTCGCGCTAAAATTCTTTGTTTACGCATACTATATATAGGGGTCGAAGAGGCCGTTTTGCTTTAATTGAACAGGAAAAAAGTGTAAAAACGGGTGGGAAAGCGGGCGAAGAAAGTGTAAACTGAGGTTTTGGAACAGGCTCTATAGAAACGGAAACACTGTCAATAAGTTAAGAAAGAGTGTCCACAGATTTTAAGAGGCGGCACGGTGTAAGTTAGGAATTAGAGAAGAGGAAGAAGTTGTCACATAGGCTGTCATTGCGAGGGGCGTAGCCCCAAAGCAACCCAGACGAGAGGGGCTTGCACTGGATTGCTTCGCTACGTCCGCGATGACGGGTGGCGTGTTGCACGAAAAACCGCATAATCCGCGTAATCAGTGGACCATCTCCGCCTTTGCGCGCTTTTCTCTCTGTTGAACGGTTACCGTATCTTTATGTCCATTCCGTAATATCCTTTTTTGAATTGCCGTATTTTATCCCAAATTCAACGCCCCGGCGATTACAATATTTACAGAACGGTTTGGGCGTATACAAGAATTCATAAACTTCATTTATATCCTTGACATTGTGTAGCTCAAGAACATCCTCCGCAGTTACTTTCAGATTCTTGTTGAAGTATTTATTAAAATGTTCTATTCCCGCAATTGTGTTGCACGGATAAATTATTCCGTCTTTCATGGTAACACAACGGTTAATTTGCGTGCAAATATTATAACTCCGCTTCAACGGCTGTTTTCCGTCAACGTCCAACGGATATTTCCACATTAATTTAACCGGAACATCCCCACCGCCCACATAATCAAATTTGACATTATATGATTTTGCCTTCTCAATAATCTTATCCACGTTAATCTGGATTGGATACCTTGATAGATTTATGGCGATGTTGTTTTGCTTTATATTTTCCCAAAATGTTTCTGGCATTCCCAACAAAAGCAG
Source organism: Treponema sp. (assembly GCA_031259515.1). GTDB lineage: Bacteria > Spirochaetota > Spirochaetia > Treponematales > Breznakiellaceae > JAIRLK01. Next base: position 1,404 of record JAIRLK010000034.1, read on the forward strand.
ACCGTTGGTCATAAAAAATATGTCCGTTTCCGGAAAATAGTTCCGGGCAATAGTAAATATTTCTGTAATTTGCGGATGAAGAAGCGGCTCTCCACCCGTAACACCAAAACTGGAAAGCCTATTGCCTGTTAATTTCGCCAGTTTTGCCATGTCATTATTGTATGATTCAATGTTCAGAAAACTTTTTTCCGCAATGGGGCTAAAGGCGGTACAGCATTTACAGTTAAGATTGCAGTGTTGCGCCGCATAAACCCCCATAACCATTGTACTCAAGGGTACATGGTGTTTCTTTGCGTTTATTCTCAATCCGACTAAACTTATCAGTTTAAACGGCAGACTGCTTTCGGGAAATATCTTTACGATATTGTTCCGAATACTCCGTAATATGGTATCAACATTCAATCTCTCTTTTTTTTGTTCTTTCATCTTCAACCGCCTTTACGTTTTATACGGGCCGTTGTCTCTTTCGGGTCTGAGATTGTGTATGAGAATTCATACAAACCGGTGATATACCGACATAAATCGCAGGCTAACCGCAACGGTAAGTATAACTTACCACCAGCGATTGAAATTGTCAACTGTTACGGTTGACTTTGCTTACCTATACTCGTATTTGAAGGGTTGAGTTGTAATGTATGAATACCGCGAGAAAGCTTCTTGCCGCCAATATCAAGACAAAACGCAGTGAATTAGGGCTTACCCAGGAAAAGCTCGCCGAGCTGGTCAATGTTTCGTACCAGATGATCCATGATATTGAGGGCTGCCGCACCTGGGTCAGCGACAGAACGCTTCAAAACCTTTCGGAGGCCCTTGAAGTGGATATTTACGAACTCCTATGCCCTCCGGCGGCAGGTCGTACCACTGACCAAACGGGCGAATTTAGCCCCCATCTGGTGGAACGCCTCCACAAAACGATGAAATCCGATATTGATCGCCGTTTGGATGAATTCTTTGGGAAATTGAGCCTGTCCCAAAACTAATTGACAGTGCGCGGAACACGCGCGGTTTTCTTCAGGGGGTGGGGTATTACCCCTCTCGAATAAACAGGATGGCTTCGTCCAAGGAGTTGAGCCTCAGCCAGACAGAGGCGAGCGTTTCCGGCGGCGGCTCAACCATATCCCTGATAAACACTGGCCTGATCCCCGCCGCTTCAAGCGCCCGCAGCCCCACAGGGGAATCTTCGAACCCCAGGCATTCGGCGGGGCTTTTGCCGAGCAGTTCCACCGCCTGCAGAAAAATGTCCGGGGCGGGTTTGCCCCGGCTGACCTCATCGCCGCAGACAAGCAGGGGAAAACGCCCCCCGATGCCGGCCATTTCCAGTTTCCACAAGGCGACACTCCGGACGCTGGAAGTAGCCACAGCCACGGGTATACCCAGGCTGTCAAGATACCCGCAGAGGGCAAGAAGGCCCGGCCGCAGAGGGATGCCGTTCTTTTTCACATACGCTGTGTAAACCCGCTCCGCGCTGTCCCGAATAACATCGTAAGGAAAATCCCGCCCGCAGTTTTCCATTATATGTTTGCGGGTAGATGGCTCGTCAATACCGATGGTTCGGGCAAGTATTTCCCCGCTCAAATGCCAGCCCGCTTCCCCGGCCGCCCGCTTCCAGGCCGCAATTAAGGGCCTTTCCGTGTCGAGCATAAGGCCATCCATGTCAAAAATGACACCCTTTGGTCTAAACAGCAATTCACGCAGTTCGTTCTGACTTATTCGCGCATCACACCCGGCAATTTGCCGCGCTTCACGCATAAAACCTCCTGAAGCTAAGGCCTCTGACTAAAGTCCCCTGGCATAAAACCTGAGACTAAAGCCCCTTTCATTACGCCGATTTTCGCCGTCCTCCGCAAGCGGCTGGATAGCCGCAAAATCTGAAATTTTTGAACGCCGCCTATTGCCGTCCGGGGGTATTCTTTAGTATTTTATAGGTATCCCTCAGTTTGTAGTGGGGGAATCAATCCATATTCATATAAAACCGGCCAACGCTGATAAAAAGCCCTGCCGAAGACGGGGTTCTGGCCCAGCCGCCGGTAATAAACGGACCAAAGTCCGGAGGAGAAAAGGAACATGGCTAAACAGTTGTTGTTCAATGAAGAAGCCCGGCGTAAACTGCTCGCCGGGGTTGAGCAAATTTCCGGCGCGGT
>JAIRLK010000102.1 GCA_031259515.1 Treponema sp.
CGGCGGCTCCTATCAGCACTGAGCCGTCCACGTAAACCGGATAGGAGGGGTCCTGAACCGCCACCGGGACCTTCGCGCCAAAGAGGAGTTGGAGCCGGCCTATGTCGCATTTAGCGCCGTCGGAGATGAAGACCTCATCGGAGGTAAAAGCGCCGCTATAAAACACCGCGGAAATTTTTTCCCGCAAGGCGAGGAGCCCTTCGTCCTGGTAGCCCGAATAGCCTTCCGCAGTCCCGAGCCGCCGCGCTCCTTCCACAAGGCCCGCGTCTATGTGCGGTAAAATAGGCTCGGTAGTATTCCCCACTCCCAGGCTGATGATGCGCCCCTCGGGACTTGCCGTTTCCGGGTGAGCCGCCGCGTATTCCCGCCGGCGCTTGGCGATCTCGGGAAAAAGGTATCCCGCCTTAATGTTAGCGATACAAGGGTTTCGATTGATCATGACAGCTCCTTTAAGGCCCCCGGTTCCAGGGTGGCAAAATAATCGTCAATAGTTTCCGCCCGGCGGATTTGCAGGACCGATCCGTCAGGACGGAGCAACAGTTCCCCGCAGCGGAGCTTTCCGTTGTAATTGAAGCCCATGGCCCGGCCATGAGCGCCGGCATCATGAATCACCACGAAATCGCCGCTTTGGGGATCCGCCGGGTTTTCGGCGGCAACCGCAATCTTAGGCAGTTTCCGCTGTACGGCGAATTTGTCGTTGTTCTCGCAGAGGCTCCCCACCACATCGTAGGTTTCGGCAGCCGGGGCGTTTTCCTTCCCCGGGATGGTGATATGGTGGTACGCGCCGTACAGGGCGGGCCGCATCAGGTCCGCCATGCTGGCGTCAAGGCCGATGTAGTTCCGGTAAATCTCTTTCTTGTGAATCGCCCTGGCCACAAGCCATCCGTAGGGGCCGGTAACGGGCCGCCCGTATTCGGTGTGAATAGCCAGGCCCGCAAGTCCCGCAGGCGTCAGAATTTCGTCGTAGAGCTTCCTCAGCCCCCCAGCCAGGGCTTCCCAGCTTACCGCCTCCTGTTCAGGCCGGTAGGGTATCCCCAGGCCGCCGCCGAGGTTCACGAATTCCAGGGCAATCCCGGTCTTGTTCTTAATCTCCACCGCCAGGTCAAAGAGAAGACGCCCGGTCTCCAGATGGTAATCCAGGCTGAGTTCATTGGAAGCGACCATAGTATGCAAGCCGAAACGCTTTACCCCTTTCCGCTTCAAAAGCCTGAATCCCTCAATAAGCTGCCGCCGGGTAAACCCGTACTTCGCTTCCTCCGGCTTCCCGATGATGGCGTTCCCCGCTTTAAGGGGGCCGGGGTTGTAACGGCAGGAGATGAGGTCCGGCAATCCAGGCTCCAGTATCCTTTCCAAATACTCAATGTGGGTAAAATCGTCCAGATTGATGATAGCCCCCAGTTTCCGGGCCTCGGCGTATTCCCGGGCCGGGGTCTCGTTGGCGGTGAATATGATGTCCTCGCCTTTAATCCCCGCCATATCGGAGAGAAGCAGTTCCGCCAGGCTGGAACAATCGGCGCCAAAACCTTCCGCCGCGAGTATCTTGAGGATTACCGGGTTAGGCAGGGCCTTCACGGCAAAGTGTTCCTTGTAGGACGGAAACACCGAAAAGGCTTTGATAATACGCCGCGCGTTTTCCCGCAGGGCCTTTTCGTCGTACAGGTAGAACGGGGTTGGGTAACGCTCCGCCAGGCCGTCCAACTGAGCTTTACTCAGGGGGAAATTCTTTATATTCATGGGTCTACTATACCGGTTTGAGAGAGGGAAGTCTCCCCTCTGCGCGCCCTTACGGTTCTTTAACCCTCACGGCGAATAAGAGCCTGCCGCGCTTCGCTCATAACGTGGAGTTCAGAACTGAATTAATTCACCCCAGAACTCCGATTGTTATACTTTTAACGCCTTTCGTCCGCTGCCTGCCCGTAGTAAGCGTTCGGTCCGTGTTTCCGTTCCCAGTGTTTGCGTTTGATGTGTTCCGGCAATTCGCCGGCCAGAGGGTTTAGGGCGAGGGTCAGGTGGGCCATCTTGCAGATTTCCTCCAACACCGCCGCATGGTAAATGGATTGGGCCGCGCTGTCCCCCCAGGTAAAGGGACCGTGGCCCGCAACCAGAACCATAGGCATGTGGAGGGGGTTCCTGGCCTGCTTCCTGAAGGTCTCCACGATGAGGTTTCCCGTCTCCAACTCGTAATTGTTCCTGACCGCTTCTTCGCTCATGTATTCGGAGCAGGGAATGGTTTCGGCGCCATAGTCCGCATGGGTGGTACCCAAGACCGGGACGGGCTTCCGCGCCTGGGACCAAGCTACGGCGTAGGGCGAGTGGGTATGGGTTACACCCCGTATGCCCCTGAATTCCCGGTAGAGGACGCGGTGGGTTTCGGTATCGGAAGAAGGCCGCAGCTTCCCGTCAAGGACCTTTCCGTCCAGGTCCACCGCAACCATGGATTCGGGCGTTAAGCCCTCATAGGCAACGCCCGAAGGTTTTATGACAAAAACCCCCAAGCCGGGATCAAAGGCCGATACGTTACCCCAGGTGTAAATCGCCAGATTCCGGCGGGGTATCTCCAAATTCGCCTCGTAAGCTTCCTCTCTCAGCGTCTTATACGCATCCATACGAATACCTTCCGTCAGTTTTCAGCGGCCTGACCAGCAGGCATCGGCCCAGCGGAGTTCGTCTTTAAGCCGCACAGGATTGGTGTCTTTGCCGATGTGGACAAATTCGATTTCCATCATTTCCGCCCAGTCCCGGAAGTATTCCGCCGTAAGGGCGGTAGTGTAAACCGAATGATGAGCGCCGCCGCAGAGTATCCAGGATTCCGCAGCGTCCCTGAGGTTGGGATAGGGTTTCCACAAAGCCCTTGCCACGGGAAGTTTCGGCATGGCCTGTTCAATTTCGATGGTCTCCACATCGTTGACCACCATGCGCATACGATCGCCCAGGTCCACCAGGGTAGCCAATACCGCCTGACCTGCCGCAGCGTCAAAGACCAGGCGGGCGGGCGGGGCTTTGCCGCCTATGCCCAGGGGATGTACCTCCAGCCGGGGCTTTTTGCCGGCGATAGTCGGGCATACTTCCAGCATGTGGGCGCCCAGGACCGCTTCCTTTCCCGGCTCAAAGTGATAGGTATAGTCCTCCATGAAAGAGACGCCTCCGGCAAGGCCCAAAGCCATGACCTTGGCGGCGCGGACCAGCATGGACTGTTTCCAGTCGCCCTCGGCGCCGAACCCGTACCCCTGCTCCATGAGCCGCTGGGACGCAAGGCCCGGAAGCTGGGGCAGACCGTGGAGGTCCTGAAACGTGGTGGTGAAAGCCCCGGCCCCTTCCCTTTCGAGCATGGCCTTGAGGGCTATTTCTATCTTGGCCTGTTCCAGCGCCGCCTGACGCGCCGGACCGGGTGATTTTACTTCCGCCGAAAATTCGTATTTCCCTTCGTATTCCCCCAGCAGTTTTTCCGCCTCGCCGTCGCTTACCTCCGCATAGACGGCGGCAAGATCCCCTATGCCCCAGGTGTTCACCTGCCAGCCGAATTTGATTTGGGCTTCCACCTTGTCGCCCTCGGTAACGGCCACTTCCCGCATGTTGTCGCCCAGGCGCAGGACCACCGCCGTTTTCCCGTCCCTGGCCGCCGCTGCTGCCCGCATCCATACGCCGATACGTCGGCGCACGCCGCTTTCCTGCCAGTGGCCGGCTACCACCTTCCGGGGAAGCCGCATACGGGCATAGATGTAGCCGTGTTCCCGGTCGCCGTGAGCGGCCTGATTCAGGTTCATAAAATCCATGTCTATGGAGTCCCAGGGAATATCCCGGTTGAACTGGGTATGAAGCTGCAGAATAGGTTTCGTGTTTACCGAAAGGCCCTGAATCCACATCTTTGAGGGAGAAAACGTGTGCATCCAGGTGATGATGCCCGCGCAGTTTTCCGCAGCGTTCGCCTCGGCAAACAGTCTCCGTATCACCTGGGGGGTAATGGCCACCGGCTTCAGGACCAAGGTCCCCGGCAGGTTCGGATCTTTGGCAAGCTCTTCCGCCATCACCCTGGCGTTGGCCGCTACCTGTTTCAGGGCCTCGTCTCCGTAAAGGTCCTGGCTCCCCACGACAAACCAGAATTCGCTCTTCTTTAGATCAATCATTTCTTGCCCCCTGTATTATTTCAGATGATCCACGGCGGCCTTTTCTATGGCCAACCCTTCCGTGTAACGCCCCATGAATGTCTCAAACCCCTGGGCATCCTTCGCATTGGGAGACACCCAGGTTCCGGAATTACCGGTGAACACATTTTGCGCCAGGAACGCTTCCAGCGTCAGGCCCTTCTTTTCACGCATATAGGCCGCAAGCAGGGCTATGCCCCACGCGCCGCCCTCGCCGGCGGAAGCCATCACGCCCACCGGGACCCCCAGGGCGGCGGCCATAAAACGCTGGCCAACCCCCTCGGTTTTGAAAAGCCCGCCGTGTCCCAAAAGGCGGTCAAGGCGCACCCGCTCCTGTTTCAGCAGAATATCCATACCCGTCTTCAAGGTAGCCAGGGTCGAATACAGGAGGGTCCGCATAAAGTTAGCCAAGCTAAGGCGGCTGTCCGGCGCCCGCGTAAACAAGGGCCTTCCCTGTTCAAGCCCGGTGATGGGTTCTCCTGAGTAGTAATTGTACGATAAAAGACCGCCGCCGTCCGCTTCTCCCTTCAGGGCCTGGTAATAGAGCAAATCGTAGAGTTCCTTTTTCCCGATTTGGGGGACAAAGAGTTCCACCGTTTCCTTGAACAGGTTAACCCAGGCGTCCAGATCCGAAGTACAACTGTTACAGTGCACCATGGCTACGGGCTTTCCGTTGGGAGTCGTAACCATATCAATTTCCGTATATACCTTTGAAAGTTCCTTTTCCAGCACCGCCATGGCGAACACCGATGTTCCCGCAGAAACATTCCCGGTGCGTTCCGCGACGCTGTTGGTGGCAGCCATGCCGGTTCCCGCGTCGCCTTCCGGCGGACAAAGGGGAATCCCCGCTTTCAGAGCCCCCGACGGATCGAGCAGCCGGGCGCCTTCCTCGGTGAGGGTCCCCGCGTCATCCCCAGCGTTCAATACGGCGGGGAGAATCTCATTCAACTTCCAGCCTGCTCCCTGGGCCAGTTCATCAAACCGGCCAATCATCCGGGCGTTGTAGGTATTCACCGTACTGTCTATGGGGAATACGCCGGAAGCGTCGCCGATACCCAGGACTTTCTTACCCGTCAATTTCCAGTGAACATACCCGGCAAGGGTGGTCAGGAACGCGATATCTTTTACGTGAGGTTCCCCATTCAACAGAGCCTGGTAGAGATGGGCTATGCTCCACCGCTGGGGTATATTGAAGTTGAATTTTTCCGTAAGCTCCGCCGCAGCCCTTTCGGTTATGGTGTTCCGCCAGGTCCTGAAGGGGGCAAGCTGCTTTCCCTCGGTATCAAATACCAGGTACCCATGCATCATGGCGGAAATGCCTATGGCCGCTATTGGTATATCCTGTACGGATTTCCGGTAACGGGCCTCCGCGTCCGCAGCCAAAGCGCGGAAACAGCCTTGAAGTCCGGTCCAAACATCCTCAAGGCGGTAGGTCCAAAGGCCGTCCAGAAGCTGATTTTCCCAGTCATGACTCCCCGACGCGGCGGGATTGAAATGCTCATCGATCAACACCGCCTTGATACGGGTAGAACCCAGTTCAATCCCAAGGAAGGTATTCCCGTTATTTTTCGCCTCTCCAGAAGATACTGCCATATCACTTACCCTTATTTTGATAAAATTAGTGTGTGTACGTACACACCACCGGTATTTATCCTACAACCGGTTTACCCGATTGTCAATCAAGGCTGTTCCAAAACCTCAACCGGTTTTAACCCGCCATTCCCCTATATTCCGCTTCTCGTAATCAAAACTTACCCCCGCCTTGAACTGCTTCTTGCCGCTCCCACACCAGGGCAGCAGGTATTCCCTGCTCTCTATCTGCTCCAGCGCCTCCTCAGCGCTCCCGTTCAGCTTGAACTCAAAGCAGTACACGTACTTCCGCGTCTCTACCAAACAGTCTATGCGCCCAGCCGCCGTCTGTACCTCGGACAGGCAGAACAACCCCAGCATCCTGAACACAAGATGCACTATCGTATGGTAGTATTTTTCTTCCCTCAACTGTATCCCGTAGGGTATGGACGCGAATATGCTCCGCATCCCTTCCATAGCCTCGTCTATATTCCCTTCCGTCAAGGCCCGGGCTATCACTACTTTTGAACCGCTCTGACCGCTGCCATTGAGAAAATGATGCAAGAGCGATTCGGCAAACGCCGCCCTTACCTCCTCGTTAGGGTAATCCAGGGTGTATACGCCGCCGCTGTAGCCGGTTATCGTTAAATACCCGGATTGATACAGCAC
>JAIRLK010000124.1 GCA_031259515.1 Treponema sp.
CTTGAAGGCGGGCAGGAACCAGACTACCTCCTCCCGGCCGTTCTTATCAATAAACAAAATTACAATATCGGCGCCATTCTCGGTTCCTTCCTGCGTCCGGCAATAATCGCCGAAAGTCAGCTTGCTGTTTTGGAACACCGTAAGGAGATGCAAATATATTGAATTTTTGTAACTATTCAGTTTTTCTTGACATATCCCCAGCGGCAGGGTTATCATACTTATAAATTTATGTACGTTTTTTCGTACATTCGTTTGAATATTTAAGAGGGGAAGCGCCGGATGTTAGAAGCGATCAAAAATGCGTTGAAAGAAACCTTTCCGGATTTGGAAGCGGAACTCTCCATTGACGAACGGGGCATCCTGACCATCCGGGGCGAATGCGCCGCCTGGGAAGAGGTAGTCGCCGCCGGGCATCTTGCGGCAAAACCGCCGGAAATCAGAAATGTGGTGAACGAGCTTACCGTCCGGGGAAAGATTATGCCCCGCAAGGATTATAGTTTGTACCGGGCAATGGGGATCGCCGAGGGGCGCATCGATGCTGTTGATGTGCTCGTCATCGGAACAGGTATATCCGGCTGCGCCATAGCGCGGGAGCTTTCAAAGTACAAGCTCCGCATCCTCGCGGTGGACAAGGGGGATGATGTGGCCGTCGGCGCGACCAAGGCGAACAACGGCAATATACATCCGGGGCACGACGTAAAGCCGGGGACCCTCAAGGCGAAGCTCAATATACGGGGGAACGAGTTGTACACCCAATGGGCGCGGGAACTGGGGTTTGACCTCCAGCGTTGCGGCCTCATGGGGGCGGTTACCGACATAAAACTGCGGCCCCTCCTGGAAAAAGCCGCGGAGGGCGCCCGGGCAATGGGGGTCTTTAACCCCCAGGTGCTTGACGGGGAACAGACAAAGCAAATTGAACCGGGATTCGCCGAACACGGGATAGAACCGGCGGCGGCGATATGGTTGCCTTCAATGGGGCTGGTGGAACCCTACAAGGCGGCGGAGGCTCTGGCGGAAAACGCCGCCATGAACGGGGTGCGGTTTCTGTTTAACTGCACGGTCGCGGATATTCTGACAAAAGACGGGCGGGTAACCGGGGCCCTTACCAGCCGGGGGATCATTGACGCGCCCTACATCATCAACTGCGCCGGAGTGTATGCCGACGAGATCTCCGCGATGGCCGGGGACAAATGCTATACCATCCATCCCCGGAAGGGTACTATCGCTATTCTCGACAAGAACCGTAAGCCTATATACCACTCCCTGGCGGGGGTGTTGGGGGGAAGTCCTCAAAAGAAGGGGAACAGCGAATCCAAGGGAGGCGGCATGTGCCGTACCCCGGAGTGGAACATCCTGATGGGCCCGTCGGCAACGGAGGTTCCTGACAAGGAGGACCTGAGTTCCACACCGGAAGACCTGGCCTACGCCATGTCCCTGGGGGAGGAATACGGCATCGGTAACGGAGACATCATCCGGTTCTTTACCGGGAGCCGTCCGGCGGATTACAAAGAAGATTTCTTTATTGAGATGTCCCCAGTTACCGGGGGATTTATCAATGTGGGGGGTATACAGTCGCCGGGGCTCGCGGCGGCGCCGGCGGTGGCCGAGATGGTCGAGGGGATACTCCGCCAGGCTGCGGCGAAAGACGGGTTTTCCCTGGAACGGGATCCCGACTTCAATCCCATTCGGGAGCGGGAGAAGGAATTCCGCCATCTGAGCAGGGAGGAGCAGGACGAGCTTATCCACCGGGACCCGGCCTATGGCAGGGTTATCTGCCGCTGTGAAAGCATCACCGAAGGAGAGATACTTGCCGCGTTGCGTTCGCCGGTTCCGCCGGCATCGGTGGATGCCGTAAAGCGCCGGACCAGGGCGGGCATGGGCCGCTGTCAGGGGGGCTTCTGCCAGCCCCGGGTAGTGGAACTGTTGGCCCGGAAACTGGGGACGGACCTGACCGGCGTAACCCTTAGAGGGGCGGGGACCAACATCCTGGCGGCGGATACCCGCCCGGGTGCGGTTAAGGAGGCCGGGGAAGTATGAAACAACTACAGACCGATATTGCCGTGATAGGCGCGGGGCCTGCGGGACTCGCGGCGGCCCTGGAAGCAAAGCGCCTCGGTGTGGAAAAGACGCTCCTTTTGGAACGGGATCTTGAGCTGGGGGGTATTCTTCAGCAGTGTATCCATGACGGCTTTGGGATACACCGTTTTGGCCGCCGTCTTTCGGGCAGTCAATACGCCCAAGCCTTTATCGATCAGGTGGAAGCCTCCGGCATTGGCGTACTCACCGAAACCATGGTCCTTGAGGTCAACGCGGAGCGGCGTGTCTTCGCGTGTAACAAACAGGACGGGATACTCGACATTGAATGCGGGGCCATCATCCTGGCCATGGGCTGCCGTGAGCGTACCGCCGCCCAAACGCTGATCTATGGAGACCGCCCGGTTGGAGTGCTTACCGCCGGGGCGGTACAGCGCTACATCAACATGGAAGGCTGTCTGCCGGGACGGACTGCGGTGATCCTCGGTTCCGGGGACATCGGTCTCATCATGGCCCGGCGCATGACCCTGGAGGGCATAGAGGTCAAGGGAGTATACGAGGTGATGGAACGTCCCGGCGGGCTGACCCGGAACATCGTGCAGTGTCTGGATGATTTCGGCATACCCCTGCATCTGTCGGAAACCGTTACCTGGGTCCGGGGCCGGGACCGGGTGGAGGCGGTTACCACCGTTAAGGTCGGGCCGGATCGCAAGCCCATCCCCGGTACGGAACGGGAGGTCCTCTGCGATCTCCTGGTATTGGCGGTGGGACTGATCCCGGAGAACGAACTCTCCGTCAAGGCGGGGATAGAGCTTGATCCCCGTACCAAGGGCCCGGCGCTGGATTCGGCCTATATGACCAGCGTATCGGGGATCTTCGCGGCGGGGAATGTGGCGGCGGTATTCGATCTGGTGGATTACGTGTCCCTGTCCGGGGAATTCGCGGCACGGGGAGCGTCGGCGTTTCTGAAGGGGGAACTTTCCGCCTCCGGCAGGGACCCGGTAGAGGCCGGGGAGAATGTCAGTTTTGTGACGCCCCAATGGGTCCGCCGGGAGAATTTTACCGGGAAAACCGCTTTCTTTTTGCGGGTCAAGGAACCGGCGGCGGCGGCGGAACTGGTTTGTTCCACGATGGGCCAGGTCCGTCTGAAAAGGCGGCGCCGCCATGCCGCCCCTCCGGAGATGCTCAGTTTTGAACTTGAACCAGCGGGCGCCCTCTTGGTTGAAATGCGGCAGGATGAACCTTCGGGGGGTCCGGGAGGACAAGTCCCCCTTGCGGGGCGTTGTGGGGCAGATCCCCGCAGAGAGGGGAGGGTAGGGGCCGGACTTGCTCCGCAAGTCCGCGACTTTCCCCTCTCCTTCGAAATGATCTGCATCGTTTGCCCCAATAGCTGCCGCCTGACGATTGCTGAAAACGCGGGCATCCTGAGGGTTACCGGGAACGAATGCCCCCGGGGTGAGAAATACGGCATACAGGAATACCGCGCCCCCACCCGAATGCTTACCACTACCGTGGCTGTTTCCGGGGGAACCCTGCCCCGGATCCCGGTAATAAGCCGGGAGGAGATACCCAAGGCCCGGCTCAATCAGTGTCTTCAAGAACTTTACCGGATCGAGTTGCGCGCCCCCATACGATGCGGCGACGTTATCGTAAACAATATTTGTAATACCGGCGTGGATGTGGCAGCGTCCCGCTCAATGAAGAGAAAGGAAGGCTAGTATGGACAAACAGACGATTATCGGCGGATTACAGGCTCTGCTTGGCGAAGACCGGGTGCAGGCCGCCCCGGAACTCATCCGGAAGGCGTCGGTGGATTATATCGGCTTCAGACAGTATGAACGGTTCGACGGCAAGGATTGGGTTCCCCAGGCGGCTTGTGTGGTAAAACCCCGCAGTGTGGAGGAAGTCTCCAGGGCCCTGGCTTTCCTCAACCAAAACCGGATAGATACGGTTCCCCGTACCGGCGGGTCCAGCGTTACCCAGAGCATAGAACCCGAAGAAGGAGGGGTGATCCTGGACGGGTCCGGGATGAATGGGATCATTGCCCTCAATGAGCGGGATATGATGGTTACCGCCAAATGCGGAACCCCCCTGGAATATCTGGAGCATTACCTGAATGAGCGGGGGTTTACCTCCGGCCATTTTCCCCAGTCCTTGCCCTTGGCTCACTTGGGCGGACTTGTCGCCACCCGGAGCATAGGCCAGTTTTCCACGCTCTATGGGGGTATCGAAGACCTCCTGGTGGGCCTTGAAGCGGTTCTCGCGGACGGCGAGATTATCAGAATAAAGAACAGCCCCCGGCGATCCGTGGGGCCGGATCTGCGGCACCTCTTCATCGGCAGCGAGGGGATGCTGGGCTTTATTACCGAAGCCACTATCAAGATGTTCCGTTATACTCCCGAAACCCGATGGATGCGGGCCTGGACGATCAAGGGGATGCCGGCGGGGCTCGACCTCATCCGGGAGGTGATGGTCTCAGGATACCGGCCTGCGGTGGTACGGCTCCACGACGCCGAGGAGGTAGAACGCTTGTTTGGCGATTCCGTTCCGGAGGATCACTGCGTCCTTCTTTTCCTGGCGGAAGGACCGGCTTCCGTTACCGCCGCCATAGGCCAGGGGATCCTTGAAATCGCCGGCCGTTACGAAACCCTGGACCTGGGAACGCGGCCTGTTGAGTCCTGGCTGAAAACCCGGAACGATGTCTGCTATCATCTGGATGAGCCGGTTTACTACAAACACGGTGTTGTGGCGGACACCTGCGAGATCTCCGCCCCCTGGTCCGAAATCGGCGGGATCTACGAAGCGGTGCGGGAGCGGCTTCCCAAAGAGATGCCGAACCTGGTCAGTATAGGCGGCCATTCCTCCCACAGTTATGTCCAGGGAACCAACATCTATTTTACCTTCGGCTTTATCGTGAAAGATGGGGTAGAATCCGCCCGTAACGATTACATGAAGGTCATTTCGGTGATCCTGGAGGAAACCCTCAAACGGGGGGGAAGCATCGCCCACCATCATGGGTCGGGCAAGTACCGCACCCGGTGGATGCCCCGGGAACACGGCAGTTCCTATACGCTCCTGCGGAAACTTAAGGAAGCCCTGGACCCCAGCCGCATATTGAATAAAGGCGTTTTGCTGACCGATTAAGCCGGGCGGATTGAGTTCGAGTGAATTATTGATGAAGATAACCGTTTGCTTTAAGGTCGTTCCCGAATTCGAGGGGGTGGTTGATGCGGATTGGGACGATTTCAGCCTCTCTACGGATTTGGGCTATGTTAAGCGGGTCTTAGGGTGCTTCGACGAAAGCGCCCTGGAAACGGCGCTGCGGCTGCGTACGGCCTGGGAAGCGGCGGGGGAAAAGACCGAATGTACGGCCCTCACCGCCGGCCCCCTTCCTGCTCCCCTTTGCAAAACCCTCTTTGCCGCCGGTTTTGACCGGGTGCGGGAGATTTCCGGAACCGGCGTCTTGGAATTCCAGCCCCGGCGTACCGCAACGCTCCTGGGAAACTGCCTGAAAACCGCCGGTTTTGATCTGATCCTTACGGGCCGCCAGGCGGGATACGCCGATACCGGCATGGTCCCCCTGCTCCTGGCCGAAGCCCTGGGGCTTCCGGTGATAACCGAAGTTGAGGAGCTTGCCCCCTGCGCCGGAGGCGTCGAAGTAAAGCGGGTAAGCGATGCGGGTCGGGAACGGTTGCGGGTCCGCCTGCCTCTCCTTGCGGCGCTGGGGAACAGCCCCGTATCGGCGCTTAGGGCGGCGGCCCTGAGCGCCCGGATGGCGGCGTCCAAGCGGAGCGCCGAAATGTTCCCCGCTTCCGTGGAAGCGAAAGTTTCTGTAGAAACGGATGTTCCCGTTGAAGCGCCCCGGTTTAGCCGGGAAAAGCGGCATAGGTCCTGCCGCTTCCTCCCCGGCGGCGCCGGTCTGGTTCAAAGCGTCGCTGAAATACAGGCTGAATACCTGCGGGGGTGGGAACGATGACTTTTGCTTTTGTCTTGTCCCAGGCGGATGATCCAGCAGCGTCCCTCCTCTGGAACCTTATCGCCCCGGTCAGGGAGGCGGAAGACCGCGTTGAGTTCTGGCTTTTCGTCTCTGAATCCTGGCCTTCGGCCCGGTCATTCGCCGGAGACCCCTGGAATATCCGCCATACTGAAAGCCGCCTTCGCCTGCTGGAACGGCTTTGTGAGGAACGGCGTCCGGACCTGATACTGCTGCCCGGAATTCCAGCCGGTCATGAACTGGGGGTACGCCTCAGCGCCCGGCTCAACTGCGGCTGTTTCCCGGAAACCAGGGCGCTTATAGGGGAAAGTAAGCGGCTGTTTGCCCGTAAGAAAGTCTGCGGCTCGAACCTTGACGGGGATGCCGAAATCGCGGACTATCCCGCAATCCTGACCGTCATCGGAAAAAGAGCGATTCCGGAGAGCGGGGAAAGCGGGCTTCCCCAGGCCGACGGGACATTGCGTAATTTCATGTCATTAGCGGCAGAGTTCCACCCTCTGCCTGAGTGGATTTTAGACTACGAACAATCGGAATCCTTGCCCTCCAATCCCCTGGAAACAGCGCCTCTCATCTTTGCCGCCGGACGGGGGCTGGGAAACAAGGCCGCCTGCGACCGGCTGCGGCGCGTTGCGGGTCGTTTCGGCGCTCCCCTGGGGTTCAGCCGCCCCGCCGCGCTTAACGGCTGGGGGGAGACGCGGGAGATCATCGGGCAATCGGGGGTCCGCTGCGGCGCGGAAGTCTGCGTCGCCCTGGGAGTATCCGGGGCTGCGGCTTTCATGACGGGGATCGAGTCCGCATCCACCCTGATAGCGGTGAACCCGGATAAGAACGCCCCCATTTTTCGCTATGCGGACATAGGGATCCTCGCCTCCGCGGAAGAATTTATCGCCGCCCTTGAAGCGGGAACAGCGGACAGATGAAGGAAGATCGAATGATGGGACAATTTATCGCCGCCGTTCCCGGCTGCCTCAGTTATTTTCGTGACGAGTCCCGTTTAGGCGGCCAGGCGGATTACATCGTTTTTCCCGAAGACGCCGCCCAAGCCGCCGCCGCCATACGCCGCGCCGCGAATGAAGGGCTTCCGCTTACCCTTCAAGGGGCGCGTACCGGTATCGCCGGCGGGGCCGTTCCCCAGGGAGGGCTTATCCTCTCCACCGAAAAGATGGACCGGTTTTTGGGGTTTTCCGCCGGGGAGGTCCCTGCTTTGCGGGTCCAGGGGGGAATGAGCTTTGAAGCCCTGGGGAGCTTCCTTAACCGGGGCCTGCCCCCGGAGGGCTGGGATGCCGAAAGCGCCGCCCTGTTCCGGGAACAGGCGCGGAAATTGCGGTTTCCCCCAAACCCCACCGAACTCTCGGCAACCTTGGGGGGCGCTTTTGCTTGCAACGCCCGGGGACCCAATTCCCTGCGGTGGGGCGCGGTGGGGGATCATGTGCGGGGCCTCACGTGGATTACCCCCCAAGGGGAGATTTGGCGCATCCAACGGGGCCGGTACTGTTTTGACGAAACCGGCTGCCCCCTTCCTAACGGAGGCCGCCTTTCCTGTGATGCCGCCCTTCCTCCCGGCGGGAGCCGCTTCCTGCATCCCCGTCCGGGGCTGGACCTCCTTGATTTTCTTGCGGGCAGCGAGGGCTGCGTGGGCCTTGCGGCGGAACTTTCCCTGTCCCTCCAGGCGTTGCCGGCCTCCGTCTGGGGGGTGGTTTACTTCTTTGAAGATGAGCGGTCCGCCCTTGATTTTGCCGAATCCCTTAGGAAGTGGCGGGCACAAACCCCCGGCGGGAAAGCCCTTTCCACCCTGGAGTATTACGACCAGCCGTCCCTGGAACTGGTGCGGAACCAGGCTTCCCAAAGCGCGCTCCTGCGGCAGCTTCCCCTCATCGATCCCCATGCGGGGGGAGCCGTTCAGGTTGAGCTTGAGGGCGAAGATTCGGATACCCTGGAATCCCTGCTGATGGAACAGTTGGAGCTTTTTCTGGCCGCCGGGGGCAGGGAGGAGGATACCTGGGCGGCGGCAAGCCCGGCGGAACTGGAAAAATTCCGCATCCTCCGCCACGCCGTGCCGGAGCTTATCAATATCGAAATTGACCGGCTCCGGCGGGAACTGCCGGAACTGTGCAAAACTGCTGCGGATTACCTGGTTCCCCCGGAACTGGCCGGGACTTACCGGGAAGCCTGCCGCCGGGACCTGGAGGAGGCGGGCTTGCGGGGCTTTATCTTTGGCCATATTGCCGAGGGGCGGCTTCATGTAAACCTGTTACCGGGAAACCGGGAGGAAATTTCCCGTAGCCGGGCCCTCCTGGATCGCTGGGCGGCCCAGGCAGTACAGGCCGGCGGCCTTCTGGCGGCGGAAAACGGGATCGGCAGGCTTAAGCGGGATCTCCTGATCCGCCATCTTTCCCCGGAGCGGTTGGAGCAGATCCGGACTATTCTCCAGGCCCTTGACCCGCAGGGCATCTTAGGAGCCCTGTAGAAGTCATCGGCATCGCAAGAAATATGAAAATTGCTGGAATAGCATAATTCTTTGGTAACTGAGGCTGTTCCAAAACCCCGCGCCGGAGTTCCGAGGTCCGATTGTTCTGCTTTTAGCACCGAATTCGGTGTTCTGAACTCCCCAATCCATGCATCTCACTTCTTTGACTTCATTTTCAAAAGATAAAGTAACTATTCCATTGTTCATTTTGGATACTAATGTTCTCCTCTCTAAAAGAATACACCGAAATGTACCGAAAAATAAGCGCCCGCCTTAAATCCGGCATTTCAAAGCTGCCGTGCTAAAACTGCCTTAAAGGATAGTATGTCAAAAAAAAACAATACCAAAGGATAGGTTGCGCCCGGAAAATTTGTGCCATACAATCAATTTCATTGATAGATATTCCAGTCTGTCAAAAAATACTACATAAACGTGCAAGGAGAATTTCAGCATGGAAATAATAGCTCCAAACTTGGGTCAATCGGGCATGGATATCAAGATCGAAACATGGTTTAAGGCTGTGGGGGACAAGGTCGAGGCGGGGGAACGCCTGTATCAAATGTCTAATGAGAAGCTGTCCGAGGAAATAGCGGCCCCGGCGTCGGGTACCCTAGTCAAGATTTTGGTTCAGGAGGGGGAGACTGTCGTTCCCGGTAAAGTGATCGCGGAGATTAAGTAGGCGGGATCAAGGAGGCTGTCAAATGAGTGATGTGAAGCGTATCAAAGAAAGTTACAAGCTAAAAGGGACGCGCAAATTCGTCGCCGTCAAAATGGCGGAGAGCCTTAAAAATTATCCCCAGGCTTCGGGTTCGATGTATATCTGTACGGACGCGCTGTTTGAACTGAAAAATGAACTTTCCAAAAAAGACGCAAATGTCAGCATTACTTCGTTATTGACCAAGATATGCGCCGAGGCGCTGAAAAAGCACCCCGCCCTTAACTCCGCGCTTATAGACGATGAGTTTTTTAT
>JAIRLK010000142.1 GCA_031259515.1 Treponema sp.
TGCGGAGTTCCAACTGGAAAAAGGCTTCGTCGACCTCATCGTCCCCCGCGGCGGCCAGCGCCGCGTCATCGCCTCCCTCATCGACCTGCACAGCCCGGCTAAAAGCGGCAGGGAATGAATGCGCGGCAATGACGGTTATAATATCCCTTCCTTTCGGGGTTCCTAACCCCGGTAATTCCCTTCAGAACTGAATTAATCTCGCTCAGAACCCCGGTAATTCACCTCCGAGCCGAATTAATCTCGCTCAGAACTCCGGCAATCTCGCTCGGAGCAAGATTTATCCAGCCCGGAACCCGTAGGGTTCTCCCCGAAACTCCGAGGTGCGCCAACGGCGCACCGGTTCCCCCGGTGGTGAGCCTCTCGATCGATCCCGCGTCTTTTTTCAGGGTGAAAAACGGAATTTCACGGCGTCCACGCGGCCTCCCGGGTGGATTTTCAAGGTGCCAGGGCAATGTTAATGATCCACACGGGAGGATCGTCTGCTACACTTCATTGCGGACAGGGAAGAAAACCCTGCCGCAAATTATCACAACAGGAGAAAGAACGATGAAGAAAACGATGAGAAAATCCGGCGGGCGGGCAGTCTTTGCGTTGCTGGCAGCGGGCATGGTGTTTTATGCCGGATGCGCCAAAAAAACCGAAACCGCCGTGGACGGGAGCGCCGGAGCCTCCGGGCAGGACGCGAACCTGAATCCCGTGGGGGTTCTTCCTATTAATAAGGAAAAAATATCCCTAAAAATCGGCATCGAAGCCCAGCCCAATGTGGAGGATTTTGAAACCAACTGGATGACCAAACAGTTGGAGGAAAAGGGCAATTTCGACCTGAGCTTTGAGGTCTATCCCTCCGGGGACCGGCTCCAGAAGCTGGAACTTATGATGATGGCGGGGGGCGCGGACCTGCCGGACGTGGTCATCGGCCCCATCAGTATCGGCGCCGCCACCAAATACGGTCAGGCAAAGATGATTGTCCCCCTCAACGATTACTATGAAAACAGCGCCTACTGGAGCAAGGAAGCCGCCAAGGATCTGGATATCGATCCGCTGAAATATGTAACCAGCTACGACGGGAACATCTACGGCCTCTACGGTATCAATGTCTCCCTCAACAATACCTACAGCAACGGACGGATCAACATCTATGAACCCTGGCTGGCCAAACTGGGCCTCAATATGCCCGAAACCACCGGGGAATTTCTTGAAGTTCTCCGCGCCTTCCGGGACCGGGACCCCAACGGCAACGGCCTAAAGGACGAAATTCCCCTGATAAGTTTCAACAGTAATATGGGGACCAACTACATTTACGCTCTGATGAACCCCTTTATCTATACCCAGATTAATTTCTGGCTGGTAGAAAACGGGAAGATCGATGTGGCCTTTAACAAACCCGGCTGGCGGGAGGGTGTCCGTTACACTAAACAGCTTTTGGACGAGGGGCTTCTTTCGCCCCTGTCCTTTACCCAGGATCAGAATCAGATGACGGCGCTTATAAGCCCCGACCCGCCCAAAGTCGGGGTGGTCAACCGCATTTCCCTGTCCAACCTGGGGGCCAATGACCTCAAACGCGGGCAGTATGTGCCTGTCCCACCCCTGCGGGGGCCGGGGGGGCGGCAGTCCTTTTACCAGCCCCAGCTTCCTGACATTAGGATGATCATCACCAAAAACTGCAAGAACCCCGAAGCGGCCTTTAGACTGGGGGATCTTATGGGCGGCGAAGAGTTCAGCATCATAACCCGCTTTGGGGAAAAGGGAGTGGACTGGAAGGAACCTGACGCGGGGGCTAAATCGACCTGGGGTTCCCTGGGAAATCCCATGCTGGAATCGATCCTTACCTGGGGCACGGTGCAGAACAAGTACTGGGGAGAACTCGGCCCCCGGATTCTTTCAAACAAGCATAGCGCAATGGACATTGACATCGGCAACCCCCTGGATTTTGTGCCTCCTATGGGGAAGACCATCCGGAGCTTTGTGGAATACCGGAAACCGGAAGCCGTGGTGGCGGGCCTGGTATACAACGAACAGGAACAGGAAGTGATGGACGGCCTCCACTCCACCATCCTGAGCTATGTAAGGGAGTCCTTTGCCCGGTTTGCAACCGGAGACCTGGATATAGATCGGGACTGGGATGCCTATGTTGCGGAATTCAACAAGATGGGGCTGGAAGACGTGATCCGGGCGACCCAGGGGGCCTATGATCGGCAGAATAAATAGGAGAAGGACTATGGAAAAGGGAAGCGTATCGTTAAAGATACGGAACAAGTACGGGCGGTACTGGCAGCTCTATGTATTCCTGCTCCTTCCGGTTGCGTATATCGTCATTTTTTCCTACATCCCCATGCTGGGAACCCAGATAGCCTTTAGGAAGTTTAACTACACGGGGGGTATCTGGGGGAGTCCCTGGGTTGGGCTGGCGAATTTCCGCAAATTCTTTAGCTCTTATATGTTCGGCAGGGTGATATGGAACACTTTGCGGATCTCCCTCTACGATATTATCGCGGGGTTTCCCTTTCCCATCATATTCGCCCTCTGCCTCAACACGATTGTACACCAGCGCTTCAAGAAGTTTTTGCAAACCATCACGTATATGCCTCACTTTATTTCGGTGGTGGTAATCGTGGGGATGATGATGCAGGTATTCCACCCCCTGAACGGCCTCTACGGGATCATCGCACGGGCTTTTACGGGGACGGCTGCGGCGGACCTGTTCGGCAAACCCGAAGCCTTTGCCCACCTGTATGTCTGGTCGGGAATCTGGCAGCAGTTTGGCTGGGGTTCCATTATCTACGTGGCCGCCCTGACTTCGGTGCCGGAG
>JAIRLK010000233.1 GCA_031259515.1 Treponema sp.
ATATCCGGTAACAATAAGGGGCATCAGGTTTTCGCTGTCCATGCCCAGGGGCAGCCGGCCCGCCACCGCCAGAGCCGCGCCGGAGTAACTGAATACCCCAACCTGCCAGGCGGTAAACAGGGCAAAGCAGACCAGCCAGGGCAGGCCCAAGTCCAGCCGCTTTCGCTCATTATCCGCCAGTATTGAATCACCCATGCCCCATCACCCCTTTACCATATTTCAGCACAAAAACCCCCGCTATTTCAAGGGAACCCCAAAAAGTAATATTAAGAAATAGAGAAGGGGGAGCACAGATGTTCCGAAAGCCAAAGGTATGACGGCCTAGGCGTTGCCTTTTTTGACGCTGCTCCCCCTCGCTCCAGCCTCCTCGGGCTTCGCCCTGCGGTGGCTTCCGCTACCCCCACTCCTTTCCCGCATTTTTATACAAATTTTCATCAAAACCCTCAAATTTTAAGGGTTACTTTGGGGGATCAAGACGGCATGATGTTAAGGTATAGAGGTGAAAAATGGCAAATTCTGTCCTGTCTCATGTAAGACTCCACCATATAGTAGTGGGCCTTACCCTGACGCTTTTCTCTCTGCCGGGACGCGGAATTTTGCGGAGCAAAACTCCGATGCTTATTATTATGGCATTGACCATGATAATAAGCGCATCCTGCGATTTTCCGCAGGGTTTTGGTGAAGGGAAAGGTTCCCTCACCATCGTCTTGCCAGCGGCTCCGGCGGAAGATTCCGTGCCGGTACGGAACAACGGCATAGCGGCCCGGGCGGTTCACCTGCCCGAAGCAATAACCGGCCTTATGACGTACAGCCTTGAGTTTTACCCTCCCGGCGGCGGAAGTTCCTTCACCGTTTCCACCGGCGAAAGGGTAGTTACCGTTGAACTCGAACCGGGCCGCTGGGCTATTGCGGCGGCAGCCTGGTACGGCTCTGATATGGCGGCGCTCGACAAAGCCGAAGTGGACATACAGGCGGGACGGGAAAATTCCGTATCCTTCACCATGAACGCGGATGATTTTATAACACCGGATATTTCCGGCACATGGGTAAACCAGGATAAAAACCTGACCACATCGGATTCTTCCGCAACCCTCGCCATAACGCTGGCCGGTACTACCGCTTTTTCCGGTATCAGCGGGTGGACCGATAGCTTTGCCTGTCAGAAGTATTACGAAGATGCGGGTGGAACCAGAACCGATATTGACGCCTCCCCCGTTTCTTTCTCCGGCCCCGGAACAACGGCAATTAGCTTTGCGGTGAATCCCGCCAGCCTGGGCACGGGCACGTTCAACTATTATGCAGAAATCTCCAATACCTATACCTACAGTCCTCCGGGAGGCGGAACATCAACGTCCGGTACGGCGAAGAAAAGTATCTATGTGGCTCGCGTAGTGGTTGTTAGCAGTATGAGCTATTCCGTTGGCGATACCGGCCCCGGCGGGGGAATAATCTTCTATGTAGATTCAACCGGATTTACCAGTAACGGCGTTACCTGCCACTATCTGGAGGCTGCCCCGGCGAATTTGACTGCTGCGGAATGGGGTATGAATGGGACTTCCGTAGGGGTAACCAGTGCCACCATCGGGGCTGGGTATGGCAATACACAAACCATTATTGCCGCATTAAGCGGTGCTGGTGAAACCGGGAGATCTGCCCAACTCTGTGCCGCCTACAACGGCGGTGGTTTTACCGATTGGTTCCTCCCCAGTCAGGGAGAGCTACGGGAACTCGCCGATGCATTTCTCTCTTTGAGCATCTCTACTATAGGCGGATCAATTTGGTCATCAACAGAGGTCGATGCCAGTACCGCATTGTGTGACGGCCATGCTAGCGGCGGAGGCGGTCCTCCTTGGGCAGATCCCAAAAATGGTACACTTCAATCCCGTCCCATCCGGGCCTTTTAGGAGGAAACATGAAACACCTATACTGTATGTCGCTGTTATGCGTAATGCTGTTACTTTCCGTAAGGTCGGCGCACAGCCAAACCGCGGCTGATATAGAAAAGTTGCTGGACGCAGAGGAAATCACCTGTTCCCAGGCGGCGTACTTTGTCCTTGCCGCCGCGCTGGAAAACCCACCGCAGAATCCCGAAGCGGCTTTTACATTGGCCCGCGAAAATGGCTGGCTCCCGGCGAAGGCCGAAGGCGGCAACATCACGCTGGGCGGCCTTTCTCTGCTTATGATGAAAGCCTTTAACCAACGATTGGCGCAGGCAGGCGGCCTTATGTACCGCCTCTTTCCAGGCAGCCGTTACGCATACCGGGCAATGGCAAGCCACGGCTTTATCGAAGGCCGCACGTACCCCGGCCAAAACGTTTCGGGTGGACAGTTCCTGCGCATACTGGAAAAGGTTATTGCCGGGGAAGGGACGAAACAATGAAAAAAACACTTTTCCCCTTGTGGTTAATGCCCTTTCTCTTTGCCGCCCCGCTTTGCTTTTCCGAATCTCCGGTGAAAGCAGACTTTGGCCTCATACTTGACCACAAGGCCCTTTTCGCCGATGGGGAACAATCCTCAAGGCAAGTCGAATACACCGGCGCCGCCATACCCTGGGTTGCCGCCTCCCTGGGGGAGCGGGCCGGCCTGTATCTTTCAGCCGGCATAAGCGCCCATTACGACGGCGGGGAATGGGAACCATTAGGATTAGTTCAATAACAACTTGAACAATCTGTTTACATAGACTACAATGTTTTCATCATCTATAAATAAATGGGGGGATGAAAACATTGATGGAAAAACGAATTCAACGGATGATACC
>JAIRLK010000359.1 GCA_031259515.1 Treponema sp.
TCGCGGCCGCCACCGAAACCAGATATTCGGTGATACGCGGGTCTACATGCACGGCGCGGGCGGCGGCCCCCAGAGTTTTCCGGCAAGAAGGGTCCAGGACCGGCGTTAGGGACGGGAAAGCCCCTTTATCGTCCCCCGCAGTCTGGCATTCCACGATACGCGCCTCCTCGTCAAGCCGGGGATAGCGGATGAGCAGTTTGAGGAGGAACCGGTCAAGCTGGGCCTCGGGCAGGGCGTAGGTTCCCTCATGTTCAATGGGGTTCTGAGTAGCCAAAACCAGGAACGGGTCAGGGAGGGGATACGTAGCCTCCCCTATGGTTACCTGCCGCTCCTCCATGGCCTCAAGCAGGGCCGACTGGACCTTGGCCGGCGCCCGGTTGATCTCGTCCGCCAGGATCAGGTTGGCAAAAACCGGCCCCCGGCGGACCGTGAATTTACCGGTATTTTGTTCCCATATCAGGGTTCCGGTTATATCCGCGGGAAGGAGGTCCGGGGTGAATTGAATCCGCTTAAACTCAAGGGCCGTAATTTCCGCCAAGCTCCGCACCGCCAGGGTCTTGGCAAGCCCCGGCACCCCCTCCAGGAGTATATGCCCCCCGGCGGTCAGGGCCATCAAAAGCCCATCGATCATCTCGGACTGCCCTACGATACGCCGGGCAAGTTCCGTCCGGGAACGCTCCAACAGTCCGGCGGCCTGGGCGATAACGTCCCCATGCGCCGGGTTACCTCTCACTTCCATAATGCTGTTATTGTACCCGTAGCGCTTTTCATTCGCAAGACGGCGCGTCTCCGGTTCGATGGAACAGGCTCTTGGACAAGCCAAACAAAAACGCGATTTTTCCATTAAATCTTCTATAAAAACTTCAAAAAGAAACTATCGACAAAATAATAATTTCCTACTATAATCTTTATAGTTTAAGCCAGGAAGGAGGCACCCAATGGCGGAGGTTTTATCTATTGTATTAGGCGGCGGAAAAGGGACTCGTTTGTTTCCTTTAACTCAAGCCAGGGCGAAACCGGCGGTTCCTTTTGGGGGAAAGTACCGGCTGGTGGATATTCCTATTTCAAATTGTATCAACGCGAATCTCAGGCAGATTTATATCTTGACACAGTTTAATTCCGCGTCTCTCCATCTGCATCTGTCCCAGACCTACATCTTTGATTCCTTCTCCAAGGGTTTTGTCGAGATTCTCGCGGCTGAACAGACTTTTGAACATTCAGGATGGTATGAAGGTACTGCGGATGCGGTGCGGAAAAATTTCATTCACTTCAGAACCCAAAATCCTTCATATTATATGATCCTTTCCGGGGACCAGCTTTACCGTATGGACTTGAAGGACTTCCTTAACAAACATAAAGAATCGGGGGCGGCTATTTCCATAGCCTGTACAACCGTTTCCCGGGAGGATGCCAGCCAGCTTGGAATTCTCAAGGTGAATCAAACCGGCACGATTACCGAATTCCTGGAAAAACCTGGCCCCACTAAGGATATATCTGATTTTAAGGCGCCTGCGGAATTGCGGCGGGATAAATTCCGGGAGGGTGAATTTATGGCTTCCATGGGCATCTATGTATTTAACGCCGAAGCCATGGAAAGTTGCCTTGCCAATGAGTCCGCCGATTTCGGCAAGGAGATCATTCCCCTGGCAATCAAAAACCTCAAGGTCAACGCATACGTCTTTAACGGGTATTGGGAAGATATAGGGACCATCAAGAATTTCTACGAAGCAAATCTGAACCTGACCAGCGTAACGCCGAAATTCGATTTTTACGCGGAAGAAAAACCCATCTACACCCACATCAGAAATCTTCCGCCTTCAAAAATGAACTTCAGCAACATGAATCAGTCCATCGCCGCCGAGGGATGCATCATCACCAACGCGACGATTTCCAATTCCATAGTCGGGGTCAGGACCATCATAGAATCCGGGGCAAGCCTCAACGGGGTTATCTGTATGGGCGCCGACTTCTACGAAACCGAGGCCCAGAAGAGGCAAAACGCCGAAAAACACGTCCCCAACATCGGTATAGGCAGGGGGACTATCGTTAAAGGCGCCATCATCGACAAGAACGCCTGTATAGGCGAAGGCTGCCGTATAGGTATAGACGCTATGAACCGCAACGAAGGCAACTACGGCCACTATTACATCGTGGACGGGATCATCGTCATTCCCAAAAACGCGGTGCTCTACCCGGGAACGGTAATATAATCGGGCAGGAGGCTGCCCATTATTTGAGCAGCCGTCCTCGTGGAAACTTCGTTTCCTCCACCACCGTGCGTACCCTTCGGTACACGGCGGTTCAATGGGTTGCGGCAAGGGTTCGTATCTTCAGTATCCGCTCGTGCAACATCTCAAATCGTTTTAGTACATCCGGAAATCCAAGGGTACTATATATAGAAACAGCCGCAAACGATTGCTTTGAAGGTATGAGGGGATCTATCCTCGTTTACAAGTAGTTCAAAAAATTTTTGATTTTTTTAAAAATTTCACTGAAAATTTATGTTGACAAAGAGTGCTGTATAATAAATAATAGTTATATTAACATTGCCTAGGATCCTGTTGCACGTGTGGATTTTTGCGATACTTTGTACCACAAAAAATCCCGATTATCGGGCTCCTGCGAACCTTTGGTTCGATGGCAGTTTGCGGTGAATTATATCACCCGTTCATACGATGGGGACGGCCTGGTTGCAAGGGCAAACCAGTTCTACCCAAAGTCTTTTTATAATCCGGTTGATAAAACCACCAAAAAGCTGTTGAACAACGTATATGATCCCGATCCTGTAACGGCACGAGGATATTGTCCGGTAAACGCTAACCATGCGGATTCGGATGATGCTGATGAGACGAAAATTTATATAACGGCAATTGTCGTGATGGGTAAACGCTTAAAGCCGTAAGGATAAAAATTTACCGCCCGGCAAGGACCGTCGGGCGGTAAATTTT
>JAIRLK010000011.1 GCA_031259515.1 Treponema sp.
AACCGGGTCTTCCTCATACCGCCAAATTTCCTGCTTTTCAAGGGCCACAGGCAAATTGATTTTAAGCCGCACCGTATTCCGGTACAGTTCCGCCTTTGCCGTTTTCCGCAGATAAAAAATATTTTCCCCGGTAAAGGTATGGGAATAATCATCCGTTTGCAGGGGTTCCACTTGATACGGTGAATGGGCAAATACCAGCGATTTTTCAGGAGCGCACTCAAGATGACAGCGGTACGCCGTTGCCAGTTCCGAAAGTTCCGCCCAAATGTCTTTCTTTAACCGGGCATAAGGAAGCGTTACCGGAATGGTGGAACAGTCAATATCGTTGACGACCAGTCCCGCCCGTTGCGCGATGCCGTGGACAAGGGATTTTTCCGGCTTGGTTTTATCACAAATGACCGAGTAGGTAAACACCGCCGGGGCGGTCCAGTCCCGCGCCTCATCAGTCTTGCGTAACTTTGCCGACAGGTCCCGCAGCCCCAGCCGGACACACCGCTTGTGCCCCGGCCCCCGAATGTCCTGTACTCCCTTATCGTCAAGATAAAAGATGAACCGCTCAAACCACGGCAGCCCTTCACCAAGGGAAAAAGAAATCTTAACCTTCGTACTAGGCCCGGCGTTGGTATAAGAGTAAATCCCCTGGGGGTTATCGAGCAACACTTCCCCCCTGGCAAACGTTCCCCCCGCCGCTTCTTTCAGGCCGTAAAAATCGGCCTCTAAAATATCCTGTTCAAAGACGCTTTCAAAAGAGCCGTCCCCGGTAAAATCGATCTGTACCCGTACCCGCACCGGCTTGTCGGCGGCGGCAATAGCCTCTTGCAGGGCATTGTCTATTTCATAAAACTTCATTCCAAATTCTCCCCCGTCATGGATCTCCCCCGCGCAAGCGGGTTCTTGTGTTTCAAATGCTTTAGGTGGAGTTTTGGTAAATCGCAGGTTTACCAAAACTCCATACTCAGAAAATGCCAGGGACGGCATTTTCTGAGTACACCTCCGCATTAACAGTTCCCGCAACGTAATAACGGAGCGGTCCGATTACCCCATCGACGCAGTCTACGATTGTCTCATCGGAAACCAAAACAAGCCGGGTCAGCGTTATGCGGAACATCCCGTAATAACGGTATTCGTATTTATCCCGCAGCAGTTGCGCCGTTATGGTCAGTTCGTCAATAATCCCCGGAAGGTCCGCCGCCACGGATGGCGGCTGTGATGAATTCAACGAGTTTTGCTTTGCAAAACTCGAAGTTGTAAATCCGTATGGATACGGATTTACAACACGTTTAATCCACAGTTCCGTTTTGGTCCCTCCTTCTTTTTTTGTGGAAAGGGTAAGCCCGTAAATATTGTGATATTCCGTACCGTTTATCCGGTAGGTAACTCTGTCCCCCATGAACCGCTCCCCCCTTTCTGTTTTCAGTTGGTCGGTATAGGGGTATATCGCCGGCGGCCGTTCTCCCCGTATATCAAGTTTTAGTTTTATGGCTTGTTCCCGGTGTATCCGCAGTTCAAACCCAATAACGGCGCAGCCCTCATACAGCGTCCGGGAGCCGCCCCGGTCTTGTACCAGATCAAACCGGGTACTATCCTCAGCGGGTAAAAGGTCCAGTTTGTAACGGTAGATATTCCGGGTTTCCGACACATACAGCGGCAGCCCCGCGCTTCCCATAGCCAGATACAACAAGAGGGGAGCTGCCCCGATAGTCAAAGGCGTTACCACACACCCGGTAACGCCGCCGCTTTTTTTAATGGCGCGGCAGCAACCATCCCCCTCAATCGGGGCTTCCTCTGTCAGAAGCGATACCGCCTCCCGGATGGTTTCTTCGGCGTAGGGTATGCCTGTTTCCCGGTAGGCGGTTTTAATCACGATGGAACAATCGCTGCCCTGTACCATATTTACAACACTCCGTCAGGGTCGGCCCACACAAGGTCGTAGTTTGAAAATAACCACTCCCGCCTTTTGTCCCCCGCTTCCCCGGCATAGACAAAACTGTAACTGTCCCAATCGTCCAGGGCTTTTTCAAGGTACAACCGGCTGTCCCGTGAGGAAATTAAGACCTTCGCCTTCACGTTTTTCACCGCTTCCAAAAGCCGCTCATGGTTCCCTTCGGGAAGGTCGATGTAGATGAACGCATCCTCCCGGTCAAATTCGGCGATCAGTTCTTCGGGGGTTTGGCCCGGAATATGCGCATGACAGCCCCCGTCCCCCCGCAGCCGTTGCAGATCGTTTTCAATCCATTTCACGAACTTGTGGCGCAGTACCGTATAGTTCAGGTCTTCGCCCTCCGTGTCTTTCCTCAAGAACGTGCGGAGCAGATACCGCCGGGCATCGGTCAGCGGGTCTCCGGTATGTTCGTCCATGCGGGCCACGTCGTGCCGCGCCGTCTTTTCCCAATTCAGCAGGGACACCAGCTCATCGGTGTTTTCTACCGCCTGTTGGTAATAGTTGATGGTTTCACCTTCCGGGTCGTTCAGGGTTTCCCCTTCCGACTTCTTTTTCAGAAAAAACACATCCCGCTGGCGGTGGAACAACTCAAGGTATTCCATCTTTTCGTAACCCTCCGGGAAGTGGTACAACACCCACCGGGGCCGGACATAGCCGTAGTCCTCTTTTCTTACAACACTCATACGCGCTCCTTCAAAACTGAAACTTTTAATGTCAAAACGACATTCCGGCAATCACCGCACTGCGGCGTTTTTGGTTCAACATATTTTTTCCCGGTCAGTACGGCCCGTTCCGCAGCGCCGCCCAGGGCCGGGTCTTCCGCCAAAGCCCGGTCCACGGCGGTGGCGTAGGCGTAACAGAGTAATTCGCTGTCATTACGTTCCGGCACGGCAAAAGTGATGGTCAGGCTATAGGAATCCAGCCGGACAATCCGCTCCTTTTCTGTCCGTTCACAGGTGGAAAGGGCGATAACCGGAACCACGGCGGAACCGCCCCGGTAATTACCAAACTCGACAGGCAATATAGGAAATTCCATTTCTTCCAAAATCTCATTTACCCGCCCGGAAAGGAGACGTTTCACGGCTCCGGTAATAGATTCCTCCGCAAATAAAGCCCGGCTATTGCTCATATAACCCTCCTCCGATACGGTTCCAGCAACAGCCGGACATTTTCCGGCATGGAGGCTTCCAGGTGTTCCCCGTCCTTCCCGCTCCCCCGGACAGCTCCGGTCATGCCGATACGCCGCCCCTTGTACCGGGTCATATTCCAGGCCGCCAACTCAAGACAGGCCGAGACCAGATCGGGCGGAGCCTTCCCCGGCCCATACCCCGCCCGGTACACGGCCTTGAACGCCGTCAGCCCCGGAAGCCGCTCCAGGGCGGGGGAAAGGCGCAGGGCATGGGGTATGTCCAGTTGTTCTTCAATCTCCGGGCAAAGGCTGTAGAATTCCGGTTCTACCAGTTCCGGCTCACCGGTGGATCAATAGGCATAAACGGCCAACACTTCCCGTACCGGGTATTCCCGCAGGTACAGGAGTAAATCCCCGGCAAACTCAATACGCTCAAATTGTTTCTTTACAAAGAAACTCCGTTTGCAGTATTGTTCTATGGTGAAAGTTGCCGTGATAAGGCAATACCGGCTTAAAGCGTCTTCCCGGTCATCAATACCCAAAATGGCCTTGAAGTCGGCCAGAGGAATTAAAGAGTGTAAAGGTTTCTGTACCCCGGTTTCGCTATCCATAGGTACATGGTAAGGGGTTTATTATAGAAAGAAATTAGGGGTTTCCCGCAATTCAAGAAAAAAAATAAGGAATTATATAAGGGTTTTCTACACTTTTAATTCTATCGCAGGGCATCGACTCTCCAAAAGAAAGCCGTTGTCTCCCCAATAGCATTTATTCCCAATACTTTAAACCTTTGGAGCAGGAGACCACCACAGGTCTACGTCGGAAAGCAACGTTTCAGGTTGTCTCATAGGTCCCGCCGCCTGAAACGTCTTTTAGCGGCCTTACTTTCTTATGGTAAATACATTTCAGCAAAAAAGCGCCCACTACCGCTGAAAAACCTTCCGCCAAAACAAAAGTCCACCATACTTTTTCCAGCGGAAAAATTTTCGCAAAAATATACAAGGCCGGAATGAGAACAATTGCCACCCGCATAAGGGTAACAATCAGGCTGTAGAGCCCGTTCCCCAGCGCCTGATACACCCCCTGCATTATCAACGTGAGGGCAACCAGCAGATAGCCCAAAGAAATGATACGCAGTGCGGCAGAGCCGATCTCCATTAATTCATGTGAAGCGTCAAAGAGGCGCAGTATTGGAACAGTCAGGGTTTGCATGATTACAATCTCCATGGCAAGAATTGAACCCGCCAAGGCCATACCGCTTTTGATAGTCTGGTCGATCCGTTTTTTGCTTTTTACTCCACAGTTAAAAGCTCCAATGGCGATAACACTGTTATTCACACCAAAAACACGCCGTTCATGGCGGTGTTACTTGCGCCGTTCTGGTTGCCTTCGCCCAACTGCCGGGACAGCAGGGCGTTAATGCCCACCCCCGTACCAACCGTGATTGACACCACCAGGATCTGTACCGGAAAGGCAAGGTTCAGGGCGGTCAATGCTTTTTCGCTCAAGTAGGCAATGAATAGGCTGTCCACAACATTGTACAAGGCTTCCATAATCATGGACAGCATCAAGGGAAGGGACATGGAAAACAACAATTTCCCAACCGGCATAGCCGCCATTTTATGCTCTTTGGCGGCTTCTGATGTAATATGCATATGAGTTACCTCTAAAACAAAAAAACGGCCTGTACTGCACAAGCCCGCCTGGACTTACGCGATACACGCCGCTCGGTATTACCGAAAAGCGTATTAGAAACGGAGAAAAAGGTCAAAGGAGATATTCACGGCGATTTTGAATATGCTATGCTAAAAAAAGGGGGAAGTGAAGCATGAACAAAGTCTTATTAATTATTGCGGCGATACTATCGTTATCCTGTTCTCGATCAAGGAATACAATAATGGCGGAAGAACCTGATAAAGAACTAACGCCGATTGCAGCCGGGGAAAAAACAAACTATTCTGACGGCATATTTGACAGAAAAACCGCCAGACAATTTTCTTCAAATAAAGTTACTCAGGAACATATCGACTTGATTCTTAAAGCCGCCTTTGCCGCTCCCACCGGAGGAAACCAGCGTTCATGGGAATTTATCGTTGTTACCGACAAGAATCTCATGTTAGATATGAAACAAGGGAATTCGTACTCCCAGGCCCTGGATACCGCCCCGCTTGTCATTGTCATTGCGGTCTCTCCCCAAACGGCAGCCTATCCCGAACTTTTAACAATGGACGCCGGGATAGCGGCGCAAAGCATACTTGTACAGGCAAGCAAACTTGGTTTGGCCTCTGTTCCCATGAGCATCGCGCCGCAGAAGGCCAGAATAGACGGCGTTTCCCGGGCATTACATATTCCCGCCGACATTGTTCCGCACATAATGATTTGTATCGGCCAGCCATTAACGGATGCGGTCTCGTCGGCAAGTACCAATTTCTACGATGAAAGGAAAGTCCATTATAACAGGTATTAACAAACTTTCCGGACGCCCCCAACAACCGCTTAAAAACAGCAAAATGTAGGGTATTTTGCAGGGGTTGTTCAAGAACCAACCGGGTTCTTGAACAAGTCTATTATTTCAAATCTTTTATTTTTGACCAGTCTTCAGTGGCAAAGCGCAGCAGCTTCTTTGCGCCTTTTGACAGCGCCGCAGTTCTGAGGCAGCAAACACAAATATCTATACTTTCCTTTGGTTCCAGTTCTACCATGGCAACCCCGCTGACATTCATTTTAGAAATGGTCTTTTTAAGCAGAATTGATACCCCAAGCCCATCTCTTACACAAGCGGCAATGGCGCTGCCTGTATCCGTATTAAAGACCACCCGTGGTTCAAACCCCGAATTACGGCAAAGTTCCTTGAGCTGCCAATCGCTGTTGGTATTTTCTTTGAAGGAAACAAAATCTTCCCCGGAAAGCTCTGAGAGGGACAATATTTTTCGGCCGGCCAGCGGGTGTGATGCGGAAAGGACAGCGACAATATGATCCGTTTCAAACGACAAGACAATAAATTCGTTATCAACATCAACAGGATTGATCGCGAAGACAATCTCACAATCCGTCCGCCGCAGAATATCCTGCCAATTGTGCTGTTTTATGTTTTCTTTGTTTAATGATGTGATAAGAGTCTCGCCGTGAACGGCATGAAATTTAAGCAATAAATCGTCAATATAATAATAGGAACAAATGAAAACTACATCTTTACCGCGTTTTGCCTTTTCCAGTTCA
>JAIRLK010000047.1 GCA_031259515.1 Treponema sp.
CAGTCCTTCATGCCCGGCAGGGTCGCGATGGACAGGGGCTGCTCCTCAAAAATGATCCGGTCGTAAATCTCGTCCGCAAGGATGTAGATGCCCTTGCCCCGCACCATGTCGGCGATGGCGATAATATCTTCGCGCGTGATCATGCCGCCGGTGGGATTGCTGGGGTTATTAAGGATGATGAGCTTCGTTTTGCTGTTAATGTCGCGTTTGAGCTGATCTATGTCAACGGAAAAATTATTTTTTTGCAGTAACGGCATGGGAACCGGTTTAGCCCCGGAAAATTTGATAACCGACTCGTAAATCGGGAAACCGGGGTTAGGGTAGATAACCTCGTCGCCGCTCTGGGTCAGCATCAGCATGGTAAAGAACATGATCGGTTTGCCGCCGGGAACCACCACAATTTCTTCCGGGCAGGTTTTAACCTTTTTGTAATCCTCGCAGTAGCGGGCGATTGTTTCGCGCAGCGGTATGATGCCGGGGGTGGGGGTGTAGCCCGTTTTACCCTCGTTCATGGCCCGGTAGGCGGCCTCAATGATGTTTTGGGGGGTTTTGAAATCCGGCTGTCCGATTTCAAGGTGAATGATGCTCCTGCCCTGGGCTTCTAAGGCGTTGGCCCGCGCCAGAATCTGAAACGCCGATTCGGTATGCAAGAGCCCCATACGGTCAGCGACTTTGTTTGTCATGAAATTGCTCCCTATCTAAAATGATTATCCAGCGCCTTCGAATTTTCAGCGCTCACACGGTGGCATCGTACACAATAATCGGCCTTTATGTCCAGATTGTTCAGTTCCGAGGTGAATTAATGGTGTTCAGAACTCCGATTTTTCTGCTTTTAACTCCGAAATCGGCGTTCCGCACCTCCCCAATCCATGCTTTGAACACCTTAGGGGTTTTAAGAACTATTGAGCCTGTTCTCGAACCGAAGGTCCGCCGAATCTCTGGTTCGCACCGTGCGCGTTAGCGCACCGTCGATTAGTTTTGGGACAGGCTCACATTTCTCATCTTTTTCCCTTTTTTATATGTTTCGGCCTGA
This sequence comes from Treponema sp., assembly GCA_031259515.1. Classification (GTDB taxonomy): domain Bacteria; phylum Spirochaetota; class Spirochaetia; order Treponematales; family Breznakiellaceae; genus JAIRLK01. The sequence goes on from JAIRLK010000047.1 coordinate 1,034, forward strand.
AGGGGGCTAGACATATTCTCTTTTATCGGTTAGAGTAAAATTGTTCGTTGGCGCCGTACCCAAGCGGTAAGGGAGAGGTCTGCAAAACCTTTATGCGACGGTTCGATTCCGCCCGGCGCCTTTAGGCCCCTTATATGAATGAATGTTTCGCATTTTATTCATATAAGGGGCTTTATTTTTCGTTTTAGAGTTCTTTCCAGGCGAGGGGCCTCACGATAGTTATGCCGTCGGAAGCGGTCTCCACGATCTTGTTCCTGCCGTCCGGGGTAAATTCATCCAGGAATTGGACTATGGGGAACTGGGGACTTTCCGGGTTCACGTCCACCACCTGGCCTTTCTTCCCGTTGGAGAGCATGACGTAAAGGCCGATGGGGTAAATAGATAGAGAGTAAACCAAAGCCCGGATTATGGCATCATCGTACTGTTTTCCCACGTTTTTCAGGAGATCCAGTATACCCGTGTGGCTGTCTTTGGCGTCTTTGTGGGGGCGGGCATTGGTCAGGGCTTCGTAGGAGCAGGCTACGGCGATGATCTTGGCGTACAGGCTGATCCTGTCCCCGGTGAGTTTCTGGGGGTAGCCTTCCCCGTTTTCCCGCTCATGGTGCTCCAGGGAAGCCAGCCCTATGACCAGGGGAAAGTCGAACGATTTGAGCATGTTGTAACCGAGTATGGGATGGGTCAGGATGGCCTTCCGCTCCTGGGGAGAAAGCGCACGGTTACTCAGGTAAACCTGCGGGGGGAGCTTGAGCATTCCTACTTCATGGAGCAAGGCGGCCACACCCAATTCGATGAGCCGGTGGAGCGGGAGCTTGAGGTACGCGCCGATGATGATCGATATGATCGTGGACGTTACCGCGTGGGCCGCCAGGTAATTGCTGTTGCCGGCTTCCTGGCCGTCATAGGGGTTTTTAATCACCCTCAGCAGGTAGCGGCGTTTTTCTTTGATGATATCGCAGACTTCCTTCACCTTTTCCGCGACGGCGCTGAATTTAAGCTCTCCGGTAATGGTTATTTGAGTAAAAAGGGACTCCACATACCGCAGAAAGTTCCGGTAAAAATCCTCGGCCTGTTTAAGCTGGTCCCCATCGTTCAGTCTGGATTCGCCGGACGTTTCCGCGTCTCCGCTCCCGCCGGAACTCTGAGAAGAATAATCCGCCCGGTTTTCGCCGTCGCTTGCGATCTCCGTGATGTCCCAGGCGGTTAAGGCCTGTTTCAGTTCTTCGGTAAACGGCATTTCCGGCGCGGTGAGAATAAAGCCCTCGTCGATATAGGACGTTTTGGTAAAATAACTGCCTGAAGGAATATTCCTAACGCTAAATTTATTCATGTTGTACAACCTCAGATGATTGAGAAATTTTCAGAAGGCGCCAGCCTTCAGGTGAACAGGATAAACGCATAGAATTTTTTTAGAGGAAGTTAGCGGAAAACGAACCTTCGAATCGACCTCTATCCAAGGCCTTAGCTCCATTTTCGACGACTTCATTCTCTGAATCATCTCTCATGCTTTTTCTATGCGTTTATCTTGTCAGGTGAAAAGGTGAAAGTCTTAGAGCCTGTTGCATTAGATTGACTTCACTATTCTTTTCATCATATCATAAATTTCGGAATTTCAGGGAGAAACTACGGTTGAAATTTAAGATGATCTTTATCCTGTTTAATAGTATAATACTGCTTTTTTTGCTTTTAGTCTTCATTTTGCCGAATTTTTTTGGGGGAACGGACATTGCCGGTGTTTTTTGGCGGAGCGTATGGCCTTTGCCGGTTCTGCTGGCCCTGATTCTCCTGGGTATGGATATTTTCTACCGCTACAATTACCGTCTTTTTTACCTCCTGGAGCGAGAGGACTGGCCCGCCCTGGTTCTGTACCTGGAAGACAGGGTCACCAAAAGGGGGCGCTATTCCTCGCTGCTGGTGGGCCTTCTGGCGAACACCTACCTGGTTCTGTCGGATTACCGGGCGGTGATGAGCCTGGAAACCAAAACGGCTATTGCCAACCCGGGCCTTGTGGATGCCAACGCGCTTATCTTTGGGACCGCCCGGATTTTGGGGAAGGATTATGGGGAGGCCATCCGGTTTTTCGAGGGAAAGGCCGTGAAAGGGAAGCGCGGAACCGCAGCCTGGGTCCGCTGGTACTCAGGGTTCGCCCAGCTTCTGAATGGAGGGGGGGGATAAGGCGGCGGACCGGTTCATCGGGATAGCTGCGGAGGGGGACAACGTGGTACTCGTTGGGCTGTCTTCCTATTTTTTGGCCGCGAGCCTTACCAGGATGCTGCCGGTTCGGGGCATAGAGCTGATGGCGGTGGCCGTGGACGGCAGGAAACGGGTACGAGCCGTGTTGCCCGCTCAGAGCGCCTGGAACAAAGAAGTAGACAAGATACGCAGCGAAGTGTACGTTGCGGTTCTTGCCAAATATCTCGAAGAAGCTTCGGAATGGCTCTATACCAAGGAGGATATAGTATGAAGACTTTTCTTAAATCTTCCAAATTGAACGATGTTTGTTATGACATACGGGGACCGGCGCTGCAAGAGGCCAAACGCCTGGAAGTCGAAGGATACCGGGTTATCAAACTCAACATAGGCAACCCCGCCCCTTTCGGTTTCAACGCCCCAGACGAGATCATCCATGACATGATCCTCAACTTGCAGAACGCCCAGGGGTACATTGATTCCCAGGGGCTGTTCGCCGCCCGAAAGGCGATCATGCAGGACTTTCAGTCTAAAGGGGTCATGGGTGTGGAGATAGACGACATCTTCATCGGAAACGGGGTGAGCGAGCTCATCATGTTGTCCATGCAGGGTCTTCTTGACCCTGGCGACGAAGTGCTGATCCCCATGCCCGACTACCCCCTGTGGACCGCTGCGGTAAACCTTGCGGGGGGGAAGGCGGTACACTATGTCTGTGATGAAGCCGGCCTCTGGTTCCCCGATACGGACGATATAGCGTCCAAAATTACGGACAGAACCAAGGCTATCGTCGTTATCAATCCCAATAATCCTACCGGCGCGGTGTACAATCACGAGGTTCTGAAAAGAATAGCCCGCATTGCCAAAGAACACGAGCTTATCGTGTACGCCGACGAGATTTATGATCGTATAACCTACGACGGGGCCAAACACATCCCCATGGCTTCCGTGGATCCGGAGATACTCACCATCAGTTTCAACGGGATGTCCAAGGCCTACCGCGCTGCGGGGTTCCGTGCGGGTTGGATGGCTCTTTCAGGGAACAAGAAGATAGCCGCCGACTATTTGGAAGGTCTTATCATGCTCTCCAACATGCGGCTTTGCGCCAATGTACCTGCCCAATTCGGGATTCAGACCGCCCTGGGAGGCTACCAGAGTATCAACGATCTGATCCTGCCCGGAGGCCGCCTTCATGAGCAACGCGACATCGCGGTGAGCCTGATCAACGCCATTCCGGGGCTCTCGGTGGTCAAGCCCCAGGGCGCGCTCTACTGTTTTCCCCGGATAGACGTCGGGAAATTCAACATCACCGATGACGCTCAGTTCATCCTGGACCTTCTCAGGGACCGGCATATACTCCTGGTCCAGGGCACGGGCTTTAATTGGAAGGCTCCCGACCATTTTCGCGTCGTTTTCCTCCCGGAGAAGGAGACCCTCGCCGACGCCATGCAGAGGTTGGGGAATTTCCTGGAACACTACCGGCAAAAATAAAAAAAGACGATGCGCCCGGACGTTGGGTATAAAACCCTTGCGCACCGTCAGAATATGAGGGATATCCCCTCCTGTTTTTTATCGGCAGGGGGTATCCCCGTCTTGAGAGTTTTTAGCTTCAAATAAATCCGGTAGTGGGCGAAAGACGTGGAATTTTTGGTAAAGAACGTGATAAAGGATAGCCAGTAATAGTGAATAATGGGCGGGGTTTGATGGCTGCGCGTTGCTGCCGGGCCGCCGCTTATTGTTCATTATTAATTGAGCCTGTTCCAAACAAGTAAATAGCACATTGGGGGAAAAGGAAAGGCTCCGGGAACAGGTAAGGAGAAAGACCGGATACTATCAATCAGGCGGAGGGCAGGCCGGGATAAACGCAGAGACGTGAAATAGAAGTTTTTCACAAGTTTATCCCCCATGAAAGACAAAAAAATTCTATACGTTTATC
>JAIRLK010000062.1 GCA_031259515.1 Treponema sp.
CGGTTTACCGCCCCCGGAGTGCGGGTGCTTATTGTGGATGACATTATGACGAACCTGAAAGTTGCGCAGGGGCTGCTGTCGGCGTACCGGATGCAGGTAGATATTTGCGACAACGGGAGGGGTGCGATAGCGATGGTCAAAGCCAAGCGGTATGACCTTATTTTTATGGATCACATGATGCCGGGGATGGACGGGATAGAAGCGATGACGCGGATTCGGGCGTTGGAGGGGGAGTATTACAAGCAGATACCGATTATCGCCCTGACCGCGAATGCGTTATTGGGGATGGAAGAGATGTTTTTATCCAAGGGATTTAACGATTACCTTGCCAAACCGATAGATATATCCAAACTGAGCGGGCTGATGGAAAAATGGATACCCCGAGAGAAACGTTTGGGGGCGGGTGCGGAAGCGGCGGCGGAGGAAGCTTCGGTGTCCACGGGCGTATTGAGCGGGAAGGGTATAGCGGGCATTGATATTCAAAAAGGACTGGATCGTTATAAGAGCGATCTGGCCTATTTGGAGATACTCCGCTCGTATGCCGATTCCATGCCGGAATTTCTTGACACCCTGGGGGATGTTACGCCGGAGAGCCTCAAACCCTATGCGGTAACGGTTCACGGGATTAAGGGGGCCAGTTACCAGATCTGCGCGGAGGAGGTGGGGAGACAGGCGGAGGCATTGGAAGCCGCGGCCAAAGCGGGGGACTGGGAAACGGTCAACACCAACAACGGGATTTTTAAGGGGAACTTGGAAGCGCTGCTTGGCGGCATAGGGGAATTGTTTGCCGGCCTGGGAAAAGGGGAAAGCGGGGAAGATAAGCCCCGCGTTGCCGCGCCGGAGCGGGAGCTTCTAGCCAGGATGCTTGGGGCCTGTAAGGAGTACAACATAGCGGCGATGGAAGAGGTCTTACAGGAACTTGAAAAACAGTCCTACGAGACCGGGGAAGAGATGATCGTCTGGCTGCGGCGGCGGCTTGACAATTTTGATTATGAGGCAATAGAGGAACGGCTTGAAAACTTATGACAGGGGAGCGCTGCCGTACAATGCGGCAAAGGGATAAAATGAGAACCCTATCAGGATTAGGACATTCGCTTTTTGTCATTGGCTTACTGCTTTTTCTCTGCGGCTGCGTCGGCGTGTCCTCCAAACAGGCTCTCCGGCAAGGTTTCTTTATCGACCTCAACAGCTATCCTCTGTACGCTAAAAATGGCTTTGACCCCGCTGATACCGACGGCTTTCCGGATATTCTGGATATGGCGGACGGCTCCTGGCAGGTAAGGCGGCCCGAAGAACGAAAAGGAGCGGCAACGGTTAAATCCCTGGAGCTGGTGGAAAGCTCCAGGCCTTTTTTTCTGTCCCTTTTTAAGGAAAGAGACCGGGAATACACCCTGGCCATACCTTTTACGGTAAGCCCGGAACAGTTCAAGCTCATTAACGGGAAAGAAACCCTCCAGCCGGGAATTTTTCTGGCCGCTCTGGGGGATAACTGGGAAATATTTCTGAACGGCGCCCTGATCAAGTCCGAGATGCATCTGGATGAGGACGGACAGGCCCGATCCGGCAGGAGCTGGCGGTATATCGCGCTGCCGCTGGACAGGATTTTTTTGGTCCCAGGGACCAACATACTGGTCTTTCGCATTATCGGGGCGCCGTACTCCAACACAACGGGCCTGTGGTATAAGCAGCCTTATTATATTGACGAGTATCAGACCATCCTTAAAGACCACAATGAATATCCGATCATAGCCATCTGCGCCGTGTATGTTTTTGTCGGCCTGTATCATTTTCTGCTTTTTTTAAGCCGGCCCAAAGACAGGTATAACCTCTATTACTGTTTTTTTTCGATCTTCCTGGGAATCTATTTTTTGATGAGAAGCAACATAATTTTCAGCTTTATCCCCAACACCAATATTGTCTTCCGGCTGGAAAACATAAGCCTGTATATGCTGCTGCCCGTCCTGTCGTTCTTTCTGGAGGGCCTTAGCTTTGGAAAAACCCTTAAATCCAACAAGGTGTTCTTCTGGATTAGCCTTGTCCTCGCCTTTGCTCAGCTGGTATTTTACGAAACCTTCGGAGGTATCATCCTGTATATATGGCAGAGATTCGTTCTTGTGGAGTTTGTGTATTTGTTTGGCTACGATACGCTGTACCTGTTCTTCCGGAATGTCAGGGAGCGGCAAAGGGCCGATAAAGAAAACTCCCGGGTGAAAATTTTCTTTACGACCCTCTCCGAAACACCCCAGGGCAACATCCTTATCTGTGCCTCCATCATGTCCTTTGCCGCCTCCGTTGATATTGTTAACAGTATTCTTACAGGTCACGGCATCGTCAAGGCCAGTCCCTACGCCATTTTCCTGTTCATCCTCACCACTACTATTATTTTTACCCAGCGTTTCGGCAGGCTGTTCCGCCAAGTTGATGAGATGAACATCCTGCTGGAAAAATCTAACCTGAACCTGGAGACCACGGTGCAGGAACGTACCCGGGAACTGGAACGGCAGACCCATGCCGCGGAGGCAGCAAGCCGGAGCAAGAGCGATTTCCTTGCCCGGATGAGCCATGAGATCCGCACGCCCCTTAACGCCGTCATCGGCATGAGCGAGCTTGCCCTGCAGGACTCTTCCGGGCCGGCGCTGCCGGAATATCTTGCCAACATCAGGCAGGCCGGGTCAAACCTCCTTTCCATTATCAATGACGTTCTTGACCTGTCAAAAATCGAGGCCGGAGGTTTCCAGCTTACCATAATCCCCTACTGGCTTTCTTCCCTCATTAACAACGTTATTAACGTTATCCGCGTGCGCTTCCACGAAAAACCCGTCCTGTTCCTTGCCAACGTTGACGCCCAAATTCCCAACAACCTCCTGGGCGATGAGGTACGGATACGCCAAATCCTGTTTAACGTATTGAACAACGCGGTAAAATACACCGAAGAGGGATTTATTAAATTGACGGTAACGGGAACCTTTGAGGAGAACCACACGATTGCCTTGAAGTTTGAAGTTGCCGACAGCGGTATCGGCATCAGGAAAACGGATATGAAAGAACTGTTCGGGAATTTTACCCGGCTTGATCTGGAACGGAACCGGGCCATTGAGGGGACCGGCCTGGGATTGGCCATTACGAAGCGGCTGTGCCATGAAATGGGTGGAGAGATAACCGTGTCGAGCGAGTACGGGAAGGGGTCCACGTTTACGGTCAGGCTGCCCCAGGAATATACGGCGGAGGATCCGGTGGCGGTGGTGGAGAACCCCGGGAGGAAACCGGTGCTGTTCTACGATGAACGGCCGCTGTACGCCGATTCGGTGTGCGCCACGCTGGCCAATCTTGGGGTCTCGGTAAGCCGACAGGACGAGGGGGAGGCCTTTCTGGCGGCGCTGGGGACGGGGTCGTATCCGTTTGCGTTTGTGTCTTCCGGGCTTGTGGAACGGGCCGTTGCGGCGGCCGGCGAGCGGGAGGGCGGAACCCGACTGGTGCTGCTGGCGGATCTGGAGGAGACCGCATCGTTCCAGGGTATACCGGTCATACTGATGCCGGCCTATGCCGTTCCGGTGGCAAACCTGTTGAACGGGGTTCGGGTGGAACAGGGGGGCAGGAAGTCGCTGGTCCGGTTTACCGCCCCCGGAGTGCGGGTGCTTATTGTGGATGACATTATGACGAACCTGAAAGTTGCGCAGGGGCTGCTGTCGGCGTACCGGATGCAGGTAGATATTTGCGACAACGGGAG
>JAIRLK010000127.1 GCA_031259515.1 Treponema sp.
TGTCAAATTTGAGGTAAGTTCCGGCGGCGGTCTCATGGGGTATCACCGCGTCTTCCCCCTGGACGGCCCTCCCATTGCCGCCCTTTATCCGGCTATACACAAGGCCGGAGCCGCCCTGGTGCTGGACATAGGCAGCCCCGGTATGGGGAGCTTCCAGATCGAAGCGGTAGCGGCGCTGGCGAAGCAGTACCCGGACATGCGGATAATCGTCTGTCATCTCCTGGCGCCCCGGCCAGGGGACGAGGAGGTCTTCACCGCCGCGAGAAAATCCCTCTCCTTCCCCAACCTGTGGTTTGACCTCGCGGCCCTTCCCTGGAACGCCGCCGGGCCCGGAGCGTATCCCTACCCGGCGGCTCTCCGCTTTATCGGCCTGGCAAAGAAGATCCTGGGCGCCGGCAGGCTCATCTGGGGGAGCGATATACCCATCACCCTTGGCCGGGAAACCTATGGCAGGCAGATGAGCTACCTGGAAGAATCCGGCATCTTTTCGGATGAGGAACTGGAAAAAGTTTTCAGGACCAACGCCGAAACTGCCTACGATCTGTAAATAAAAGCGGTCAGAAGCCTGCCGTTATCCCCATTCTCCGCCCCCATTCTCCGGCCGGTTGACACTTTTAGCCTTCCCGTTATATACTATCTTGAATTTTAATATACTTCGGTAAGGGGATATGCAATGGCTTGGATATTTTGGATAATCCTCCCTCTTGCCGGGTTAACCTTGGGCTGGACAATTAGATGGCTTTATGCCAGATTCCAACTTACGGCGTCGGAACAGAGCGCCGAACGTATTAAACAGGATGCGATAAAGGAAGCTGAAGCTAAAAAGAAGGAGATACTTCTTGAAGCAAAAGAACAAGTTATCCGCGAACGAAACCAGCAGGAGAGGGAGACTCGGGAACGCAGGGCTGAATTGCAGCGATATGAGCGCCGCGTTTTGCAGAAAGAAGAGAGTATCGATAAAAAAAACGCCCAGATTGAGCGGACTGAACAGGCTTTGGCCGAAAAGGAAAGGGCTTTTAAGGAAAGGGAAAACACCCTTGACAAGGAAGAGGAGCGCTACCGGGCTGAATTGGAGAGAATTTCGGGTTTAAGCGCCGGGGAAGCCAAGGCGCTCATCATTCAGGACCTTGAAAACGAGGCCAGACACGATGCCCAGGCCCTGATCAACAAGATCGAGCAGGAAGCGAACCTGGCGGGGGAGAAGAAAGCCAGGGACATACTGGTATCCACGATTCAGCGGCTTGCCACCGACATCACCGGGGAGGTTACGGTCACCACGGTAACTCTGCCCAACGACGAGATGAAGGGCCGGATCATCGGCAGGGAAGGGCGGAATATCCGTACCCTGGAAACCCTGACGGGGGTGGACATCATCATCGACGACACCCCGGAAGCGGTGGTCATTTCCTGCTTCGATCCGGTGCGCCGGGAGATCGCCAAGGTCAGCCTGGAACGGCTCATCATCGACGGCCGCATCCACCCGGCCAGGATCGAGGAGATCGTGACCAAGGTAACCAGGGATATTTCCCAGAAAATCTTTGAGGAAGGGGAAAAAGTCCTCTTTGACCTGGGCATTCACAATATCAGCCAGGACGCTATCCGCGCCCTGGGCCGTCTCTACTTCCGCTCAAGTTACGGTCAGAACGTGCTTTATCACTCTAAAGAAGTGGCGGTTATCGCGGGTATTCTGGCATCGGAAATCGGCTGCAACCGGGATCTTGCGAGAAGGGCGGCCCTGCTCCACGACATCGGCAAGGGAGTGGAGTCCGATTCGGACCTTAACCATGCGGAGATCGGCATGGAGATGGTCAGAAAGATGGGAGAGGATGCGCGGGTTATCAATGCCGTAGGAAGCCATCATAACGACATCGAGCCTTCGTGCATCGAGTCGGTGCTGGTGCAGATTGCCGACGCCATTTCTGCGGCGCGTCCCGGCGCCCGGCGGGAAACGATGGACAATTATGTCAAGCGGCTGGAGAATTTGGAGAATATCGCCACCGGCTTTACCGGCGTTGACACGGCGTTTGCTATCCAGGCCGGCCGGGAACTGCGTATCCTGGTAAACAACGATACGATCAGCGAGGAGCAGTCCAAGGACCTGGCAAAGCGGATAGCGAAAAAAATCGAAAGCGATCTCCACTATCCCGGCCGCATCAGGGTAACGATCATCCGCGAAGTCAGAATAGTGGAATACGCCCGGTAGGGATTAGGGACGGGGGACTCGCTGTCAAAAAGTTAAGTTTTGGAACAGCTTCAGTTAAAAATTATTTCCTCCAGTTTTTCCCTATTTACGGGCAAAGATACAAGCTATTTTGTGGAAACGGATAAATGGATACGTTTTTGTACGCCTTGCGCCCTGCCGCGCTTGATTTTTGCGAGGGGGCGTCTTTTTTGCAATCCGCTTTCTGGGGCCGCTTCAAGGCCCGTTTTGGCTGGGAGGCTCACGCCTTTTCCGTCGAATGGGCGGGCGCGCCAGCGGAAAATCCCCCGTCGCCGCTTCTGGCGCTGACCCGGCCGCTGGTCCGGGGCGTTGGTTTTGCCTATATCCCCTGGGGCCCCGAATTGCCCGCAACCCTGGCCGCGCCTGCCCAATGCCCCGGTTCCGGGGCATCGGGCTTGTCCGCTGTCAGGACGCGGGCGCTGGTTGAACTTGCGCGGGAACTGCGGCCGCATTTGCCCCGGAATACGGCTTTTGTCCGTTTCGATCCGCCCTGGTACAACGCGGACGGGCAAAGCGTTCCGCTTTTGGAGAGGCCTCTTTCCCGCGCCGCTATGGATGTACAGCCCGCGAGTACGGTACTTATCAGCCTTGACCAGGATGACGAGGCGTTGCTTGCCGCCATGAAGGAAAAGTGCCGCTACAATATCCGGCTTTCCGCGAGAAAGGGCGTTGCCGTGCGCCGTTGCAACGAAACGGAACTTGACGTGTTCTACCGGCTGTTTGAGGAAACGGCCAAGCGCGACGGCATAGCGATCCACAGCCGGGATTACTACGCGGCCCTGTTTGCCCTTGCGAAAGAGGCCGGTTGCGGTATCCCTGTAGACATACGGCTCTACATAGCAGCGCACGAAGGGGAAGACCTGGCCGCGATAATTACGCTGTTCCGGGGCGATGAGGCCGTCTACCTTTACGGGGCATCCTCGAACCGTAAACGGAACCTGATGGCCCCTTATCTGCTCCAGTGGACGGCCATACGGGATGCCAGGGCATCAGGCTGCAAGCGCTACGACCTTTTCGGCATACCTCCGGCAAACGATCCCGCCCATCCCATGGCGGGGCTTTACCGTTTCAAAACCGGCTTTGGCGGCCGGATTGTTCACCGGAGCGGGAGCTGGGACTTTGCCTGCCGGCCGTTCGCCAGGAACCTGTTCGCCCTGGCGGAAACCCTGCGGAAAAATTTCCGTGCCCGGAAAAAGAATAAAAATCACCGCAAACAGAATTGATCATAACACCCCCTGCTGGAAACATACAAAGGACGAAGGAGGCAGACTATGCGCGCCGTAATACAAATTGTGCGTAACGCCCTCGTGGAAACTGAGGGGAGCGTAAGCGGTAAAATCGATCACGGCCTCCTGGTTTATCTGGGAGTTGCCCGGGGCGATACCCTTGCCGATGCCGAATACCTCGCGGAAAAGACGGCGGAATTACGCAT
>JAIRLK010000353.1 GCA_031259515.1 Treponema sp.
AAACGCAAACTCCCTCGCAGTAGATGTGTTTATCTTTCCGGCATACCGGTATATACTCTCTTTCTATGGAAACCTGTATCCGTGTTTCCGGGGATAGTTTGCTTGTGGACCTGAAGGTACAGCCCGGCGCGTCCAAGTCGTGTCTGGCGGGCGTTAAAGACCGGCGGCTCAAAGTGCGGATAGCCGCCGCGCCCGAGGGCGGGAAGGCCAACGCGGAGATCGTCTCCTTCTTTGCCGGCCTCCTTGGATGCCCAAAACGGGACCTTACCATAAAAACCGGGGAAAAATCCCGGCTTAAAACCCTAGCCTTGCCTCTGTCCTGCCGGGAAACGCTGGAGACAGCCATCATCAATACCAGCGCGTAAATTCGCAGGGAGGAAACGAGAATGATGAAAGCGTGTATAGTTGTGTGTCTTATGGCTGCCCTAACGCCGGGGCTCTGTTTTGCCGATCCGGTAGAGGGGTTTTGGCTCAGCGTAGATGACAAGACCAACAAAGCCACTGCGGGATGGGAAATCTACCAGCAGGGAGGGAAGCTCTACGGGAGGATTCTGTCCATCGCGGGGTTTCCCCAGGAAGCGCCGGCCATGGCCTGCAAGGAAAGCTATCCGGGGTTCCCTGCCGGCGGTAAGGTGAATGAAATGCGGGTGGTCGGAACCTCCTGGATCTTCGGGCTGACTATGGACAAGGCCGGGCAGTGGAGCGGCGGAAACGTCATAGACCCCAATGACGGGAAGATGTACAAGTGCAAGATCACCTTCCGCCCGGCGGACGGAAAGCGGTACCCCATAGACACCCTGGAAATGAGAGGAGAAATCGGCCTGGGGATAGGCCGCAGCCAGTTCTGGCGGAGAAGCACCCGGACGGAAGCGGGCGGGCTTAGGTGAACGCGGCGCGGGCCCGGATTGCGGGGCGGTTCTCCGGCGTACTTAACCCATAATGAATGAATCGATAATTGATATAGGCGTCAATTTGATGCACCCCTCCTTTGACCAGGACCGGGAAGCGGTGACGGCGGCGGCCCAGGCGGAGGGGGTCTCTCCCCTGATCATCACCGGGACCAGCGTCAAAGACAGCCGGAAAGCTCAGGAATACGCCGCCCTTCATCCCGGCAAACTCTACGCCACCGCCGGGGTACACCCCCATGACGCGAAAACCTGCAACGCTGCTACCCTGCCCGCACTGAGGGAACTTGCGGCCCATGACGCGGTAGTCGCCATAGGAGAGTGCGGACTAGACTACAACCGGGACTTTTCCCCCCGGCCTGTCCAAAGGGAATGGTTTGAAAAACAGGCGGCCCTTGCCGTGGAACTGGGTATGCCCCTTTTCCTCCACGAACGGGATGCCGCGGAAGATTTCACCGCCATACTCCGCGCTGTGGGAGTCTGTGGAACTTTGCGTAAGTCGTATTCAGGGGCAAAGCCCTACAGACTCCAGGGTGTTACGAACATGGTGGTCCACTGCTTTACCGGAACAGAGGCCGAACTGGAACGCTATCTGGAACTTGGGGCGTATATCGGCGTTACCGGCTGGATATGCGATGAGCGGCGGGGGCAGGGCCTGCGTTCCCTGGTACGCAGGATACCGCCGGACCGGCTTCTGCTAGAGACGGACGCGCCCTTTCTCTTACCCAGGGATCTTAAAAAAATCGCTCCGGGCGAAAAAAGCCGAAGCGGCAGGAACGAGCCCCGGTTCCTGCGGCACATTGCCCGCGTTATCGCCCAATGCCAGGAAAAGGACGAAGAACAGCTTGCCCGGGAAACCAGGGAAAACACCCGCCGCTTTTTCGGGATAGGCGAAGCCGGGACATAATGCCGGTTAGTAGTTTTTTTCGGATTTCTTCTCGAAATGGGAAAATTCCATGGTAAAAGAAGCCCGGCCCTGGCTTGCGGAGCGGAGGGAGGTCATGAAGCCGAACATCTTTGCCATAGGAGCGGAGGCTTTTACTTCGTCCAACTGATTTTTGGATTCTATGCTTGCTACCTGCCCTCCCCGCTGAGTTACCAGGCCTATTACATCCCCGACGGACTCCTTGGGGCAAATGAGGTCTACCGCCATGACGGGTTCCAAAAGGATGGGGGACGCTTCCCGGCAGGCATCGTCCACCCCCATGCTGGCGCAGGCTTCAAAGGCGAATTCGGAGCCCGTGAGTTCAGCGTAGCGTATGCCCGTTACCGTAACCCCCACGTCTATACAAGGATAACCCAGAATTATGCCGGATGCAAAAGCCCCTCTCACGCCCCGCTCTATGGCGCCATAGACAGACTCCGGGATGTCCCGGTTCTTGACGGCGCAGGTATAACGGTTGCCGCTTCCCCGGTTTAGGGGTTCCACCCTCAGGGTCAAGGCGGCGGCGTTTTCCTTTCCCGCAATGATCCGGGAGAAAGAAGCGGCTTTCTCCACGGTCTTTGAAACGGATTCCCGGTACGTTACCTGGGGGTTCCCTACCTTGGCGCCCACCTTGTATTCCTTGAGGATACGGGTTACCAGAACATCCAGATGAAGTTCCCCCATGCCGGAGATGATAAGCTGGCCGGTCTCCTCGTTTTCTTTGGTGGTAAAGGTGGGATCTTCCCGGGCAAGAAGGGTCAGAATTTCCTTGAGCTTCTCTTGCTCCGACAGGGTTTTCGGTTCTATAGAAATCGAAATGACCGGCTCGGGGAACTGCATCTTTTCCAGGATCACCGGCCAGCCTTCACTTCCTATGGTGTCCCCGGTCTGGGCGAACTTCATCCCGATGACCACCCCTATATCCCCGGCGCACAGCTCGTCCAAAGGCTCCGATTTATTGGAGTGCATACGCAGGATACGGTTGGCCCGCTCCCGTTTCTTCTTGCCTATGTTATAGAGGACCGCGCCGGGTTTTATACTCCCGGAGTACATCCTGATATAGCACAGGCCCCCGGCCTCGCGGTCATTCTGAATCTTAAAGACCAGGCCCAAGGGAACCCCTTTAGGGGCGCAGGGAACCTGGATGTCTTCTTCCTTCTTGAGGTGATGGCCCAGGGCGGGCTCGGCCTCGTCCGGGGCGGGAAGATAATCCACCACCGCGCCGATGAGGGGCTGAACCCCTATGTTGCGCCGGGAGGCCCCGGCCAGGACGGGAAGCAGGTCCCGCTTCAACACCGCCGTGCGCAATTCGCCCCGAACCAGGTCCGGCTCCGGGTCTTCCCCGGAGAGATACCGCTCGGTAACGGCATCCGACACCTGGGAAAGGGCGTCGATGAGTTTTTCTCGCCATTCGGCGGCCAGGGCTTTCCGCTCCGCCGCGACGGGGCTGTACAGAAGCATTTCCCCTTCGGCAGAGGCCCAGCGTATCTCCCGCATATCGATAAGGTCTATGACCCCCTCAAAGCCGTTTTCCCGGCCGATGGGAATCTGTATGGCCGCAATCCGGACGTTCAGTTTAGCCGTAACGTCCTCCAGAACCTGAAAGTAGTCCGCTCCTACGCGGTCCATCTTGTTCACGTAGCCTATACAGGGAACACGGTACCGTTCCGCCTGATGCCACACCGTCTCGGTTTGGGGCTCTACCCCCCGGACGGCGTCGAAGATGGCCACCGCGCCATCCAGAACCCGGAGGGAACGCTCCACCTCGGCGGTAAAGTCCACATGACCGGGAGTGTCAATGATGTTGATCTGGTATTGCGGCCCCCTGGTCGTCCGCTTCCAGTAGGTAGTAGTAGCGGCGCTCTGTATGGTTATGCCCCGTTCCTGCTCCTGCTCCATCCAATCCATGATAGATTCGCCATCGTCTACCTCGCCAATACGGTGGCTTTTACCAGTATAATAGAGGATCCGTTCGGTAGTGGTGGTCTTTCCGGCATCAATATGGGCCATGATGCCGATGTTACGCATATAGGTAAGCATGGGGTATTTCCTACTTCTTTCCAGAATAGAGGGTCATGACCATCTTGTCTTGATTCATCTTGATAAGACTATACCAGAGCGCCTTCTTTTTGGTAAGCGCCGGGCTCTTTCTGCCGACCAGCTTGAGTTTTTCGTAGATAGCGATTCCGTTTTTTGCCGCCATATAGGTTTTAAGATAATCCCCGGAAAAAATCAGGCTCGCCTTCTCTTCAATTTCCTTATCGACGGCGGCTTCAAAAGATTTCAAAAGCAAATCGTATTTTTCGGCAATCCCCCGGGTATAATCCAGGATAAGCCGGTCAAACTGGGGGACCATTTCCATGATGTCCACGAAACTGTACAGAAGGGACACCGCATAGGCGTAGTCTTCGTCCACTAAATAGGTCTTTCTCCCTATCTTGCAGAGCTGATAGAAGGAGATGTTGGCAACCGTCTGCATCCCGTGTATTGGCTCGGAAGGGATCACGTGAAAAGCGGGCATCACCCGCACGGCCTGGGCAAGCAGATCCATAAGGTCCACATAGATCCGCTGTTCCCAAAGATTTTCCTTTATTGACGCCAAAAGCCGGGTTAGTTCCCCACTGAAACGCTCCTTATACCGGTCTTCGGCGTTAAACACCGCTTCGCAGGTAGGCAGGAACACCCCTTTGAACTCAATGACCCCGGTATCCAAGAAATAGATGCTGTCGCTCTTAAAGAGATGACAGGGATCCGCACTATTCTCTTTAAGATAATTCATTTGGACTTGTTTGGTTATCATCACCCGGGATTCTTTGGGGGAAAGCTCATTAGCCCGGTTCTGAAGCCGGGCGCCGGTATTAAGGAGGAAGCCCGAAAGGTTCCCCTGCTCGGTGATGATGAGGGGACTCGTGGTATTCCCCCCCGTGATCCCTGCGGACAGCTTAAACACCGGCAGTATGACCGCGTCCCCTGAACGTTCGGTGTTTATCTGGGGATCGTTTACCCTATTAGTCTTAGCAAAATAGTCTATGATGGCGAGAGTCGCCGTTAAAGCGTCAGTGGCGGAAGCCGCTACCACTACGATTTCATCACCCCGCTCCCGCTGGCTTACCGCCTGGCACTGGAGGGCAATCCGGCCTATCTCGCAGTTAATGGTTTTGTCCAGGGTATGAAGCATAGAGAGGTTCTTGCGGGATTCCTGGCAGAATTTCGTGTACCCGTGGATGTCCAGCATAGCCACATAGAGGTTCGAGATGGAAAGGGTACGCTTGAGGTCCCCGGCGTCGGCGAATTTCTTATCGGGAAGCACCAGTTCCCGCCAAAGCCGGCTGTGGGTTGCCGGGGATATGCCGGCGAAAAAGCCCCAATGGAGGCGCTTGATGAGTTCAAAGACCCTTAAAATAACCGGATGAGTCCGGGGATTCCTCAGAATGGGATCGGCACATTTCATCAAGGCGGAAAAGGTCCGTATTTCATTGTTTATCACCCGGTCATATAAAAACGAAAATAACTCATGGTCTGAAACTGATTCAGTATACTCGGCTATTTCTTTCACAACCCGCTTCTTCCGTAAAAAAACATACCATAATTACCCTTCATTTTATGATGGCGCAGTCTGGGCACAGCCCTTTTGGTTTAATACCCCGGCTCTTGCTCCGGAGATTCTTTATTATACGACTAAAACAATTTTTTTTGTAGTATCCAAGCGTCTTCAGATTCCCGTATTGCGATACATGGCTAGTCTATTGAGGCTGTTCCAAAACCCGCGCCGGAGTTCCGCACCACCGGTTGTTCTGTTCAGAGCCGAATTAATTCACCTAAATCCATCCGTAACTACCAAAAGGAGGAACGAAAGGGGCCGCTTTACAGGGGCCGGCCCTGTTTTCATACTGGTTATCCTGACAATAATGGTGTATATTTAAATCAGGAGGGGCAATATGGAAACACCTGCTTTTTTAAATGATTCGGGGATTGCACTGACGGAGGCAAATCGACCGAACGAGGCTATTCCTTTGTTCCAAAAAGCGTTAATCATGGAGCCCGGAAACCCTTTTCTCTGGACGAATCTGGGGATAGCCCAGCAGAGGACCGGGGATTACGAGGAAGCGCTGAACAGCTTCCAGCGGGCCATAGGAATAGAAGATAACCTGTCGGATGCCTGGGTTTCTATGGGGTTGATCTATTATGAAATGGAACTGTTTGAACTGGCGGAAGAATGTTATCATTCGGCCTTGATTCGGGAAGACGCTTCCCCCAAAACCTGGAACAACCTGGGGGTCCTCTACTTTGTGGAAGGGAGCTATGAGGAAGCGCGGCATTGTTTTGAAGAAGCCATACGCCTGGCGCCTATGTATTACGACGCCGTGTACAATCTGAGGGATGCCTGCCGAGAACTGGAAGATTACCGGGCGGCTGCCGAATTCAGCCGTATCCTGTCGAAGATGTCTCCCACTTCCAATTATACAAATCGTCCCGGCGGCGGTTTATAAGAAGCGGGCAAGATGTGAAGATCCTCTATGTGGCGGAAATAGTCGGAAAGGCCGGTGTTCATGCCCTGAAAAAGGGCTTGCCCGAGGTAAAACGGCGTTATGACCCTTCCTTTGTCATTGTTTGCGCCAACGGCGTTACCGGGGGAAACGGCCTGGGGCGGAACCACGCGGCATATCTGCGTAAACTGGGGGCCGATGTCCTTACCGTCGGTGAATGTTGCTTTTACAAAAAAGATTTGGTTGAAAACCTGGGTTGCCTTCCCTATGTATTACGACCGGACAATCTGAATGCCGCCGCTCCGGGCTATGGTTCCCGTATTTACAAGGCTGGGAACAAAAAGATAGGGGTGGCGGTTCTTATAGGTCAGAGCGGTTTCAGCCGTATGCACGGGGACAACCCCGCAGCCCGGCTTCCCATTCTTTTGGAGCGGCTTCATCAGGAAACCCCCTATGTCATTGTTAACTTCCATGCCGAAGCCACCGCCGAAAAACGG
This sequence comes from Treponema sp., assembly GCA_031259515.1. GTDB lineage: Bacteria > Spirochaetota > Spirochaetia > Treponematales > Breznakiellaceae > JAIRLK01. The sequence continues at coordinate 6,815 of JAIRLK010000353.1, forward strand.
ACCCTCTTTGCCGCCGCTAACGGCCGCTGTTCCGCAGTGATAGGCTCCCACGGACGGGTCCAGACTGCCGACGAGACGGTCTTGACCGGGGGTACGGCAGTGATCACCGATGCCGGACGTACCGGCAGCGCCAATTCCGTTGGCGGCTCTGAAATCGAAGGCCGTATCCGGGAATACCTTTCGGGCATCCCCGAATGGACACGGGAAGCCTACGATGCCCCCGAATTGCAGGGGGTCCTCATCGACCTCAAGGCGGATGGTACGGCGGCATCTATCGTTCGTATCCGCCAAAGCGTTCCTGCCATGCCTATCCCGCCTGTCGGCGGCGGCCCTGATGCGGCGGTAAAGGAGAACAGCGGGGGCGATGCCGAAAAGCCGGAAGACGCGCCATGAAGGAGACCGGCCGGGTCCTGGCCGTTACCGGAGATGCTGTTACCGTCCGGCATGACGCCTCCGCCGCCTGCTTCGGCTGTATGAACCAGGAATGCCGGCAAAAACAGGGGCTTATCACCGCGGAAAATAAGACGGGCCTCCCTCTTTCGGCGGGCCAACGGGTGGAAACCGAATTCCCCCTCAAAACTGCCCTGGCCCAGGGGTTCTCTCTCCTGGCCTTGCCGTTCCTGGCCTGCGCCGCCGTCTACCTGGTGAGCGGCCTCCTCTCGTCCCCTCCGGAGGAGCCCATCCGGGCCGCCCTCGGAGCCGCAGCCCTCTTTGCCGCGGGATTTGCCCTCTACTTCTACCGCCGCAAACATCCCTTCAAAGTCCGTCCAATAATCGTGCGGGTCCTTTAACCTGTTCCGGCAACGCGGTGAGTTTTCACATCAGGGATTTTTAGGTTATACTCTCGTTACCACGAACAGTAATGGAGCGGAATCATGTTTTTTTCTATTAAACAAGTGTCGGAAAAGACGAATTTGCCTTCCCATGTATTGCGCTACTATGAAAGCGAAGGATTGCTGCCCAGCGTTGGACGGAGCCGGAACGGAATCAGACGGTATACCGAAGACGATCTTGAATGGCTCGCTCTCATCTGCTGCCTTAAAAATACGGGTATGTCCATCAAACAAATCAAGAGTTTCGTGGAACTAAGCGTGCAAGGGGACAGTACCCTGCTTGAACGGTGCGGGCTGCTTCGGGAACACAAGGCAATGGTAGAAAACCAGATAGCGGAAATGCAAAAACACCTGGAAAAAGTAACCTGCAAGATAGAGTATTTTACCCGTCAATATGAGGCCGCACAAACGGCAATGGCCGATTAAACCGCAGGTCCATGCGGCGTTTTCCCTAATCCGGAGGGGGATTATCTGACGGCTTGAGAGGAAAGGCGAAAATAAACTATGCTTAACCTATGACTTTGCCGAACCGGAATTGTTTTTTCAAAGCGGGAATTATTATCTCTCTGGTAACTCTTATCGGGATTGCGGCGGTTTCCAGGCTATTGTTGCCCTTCTATCCCGCCCTGATTCCCCTTGCGGTCCGGCGTTCCCAAGGTATACTTCATGCCTTAACCGGCCATTTCTTGTCCCCCGCTCCCTATGTTCCTTTTGCCACCATAATCATCGCCGTTGTCTATTCCCTTATTATCATGAGCTTAATCTATTACTTCTTTGAAAAAACCCAGGCGCCGGAAATCCTCTTCATCGCCTTCTTCACCCTCTCTTTTGCCTTTGAGCCGGCCCGGCTTATCGTGCCCCTCCGTTTCGCTTGGGAACTCCCCGGCGTATACGTTACCGCCGCCTACCGGACGCTGATTTTTGGCCGTTATTTCGGGCTTTTTTCGTTGTTTGTCGCCGGCGTATGCGCCTCGGGTCTGGAAATCCGGGAGCCAGGGAACGTTATCCTGCTCCTCGCTGGGGCCGCCATGATTGTCGCCCTGGGTATGCCTATAGACGGCCTTTCCTGGGACAGTACCCTGTGCCTTATCAGCGGGTATGCTTCTATGTTCAAATTAGTGGAAATAGGCATCATCCTGATTACCTCGGCGAGTTTCTTTATATCCGCCTATATCCGGGGCGCACGGGAATATATACTCATCGGCGTCGGCGCCCTTCTGGTTAGCATAGGCAGAAGCCTGCTCCTGACGGCGGATACCTGGGCCGCCCCTTTTCCGGGTTTGGCGATTCTGGCAACAGGCA
>JAIRLK010000144.1 GCA_031259515.1 Treponema sp.
AGGCAGGAAACGGTTTCCACGGTAAAGCCAAAATCGCCGGTGGTTATCTTCTTGTCCGAAAGGCCCAATACGCCACGGAGCTTGTTCAGTATTGGGATAGATTTTCTGACATGGCAGGCCGTGCCGTCGCAGATTTTGATGATGTATTCCCCTTTGGGGTCCAAAGAAAAGTTTTCATAAAAGGTAGCGACACTGTAGATGCGGGCTTCGCTTACCTTGAGTTTCTTTGCCAGATGGGGAAAAACCTCCGGCGGCAGATACCGGTAAAGCTCCTGAATTCTCTGGAGAATCGCGATGATTGAACTTGGCTTCGCCCCCAATTCATTCACGATTCCATTGACAGCCTCATAACTGAATTCCATGTATTCCTCCTAAAAATAGCTGACTTTTATTTGTTTTCCCATTTGTTTAAGACAAGACGCCAGTTCGTCGATCAACCGCATCTTGATGCTGAAGCCAATGGGAAGATTTGGATTTTGATGGGCGGGATTAATCGCCCTGCCCACGTAAAAATTAATATCCGTGGCGTCCGTAAAAAGAAGGCGGGCTATCTGGGACGCGCCGTCCTTTCCGTAATTCCAGTGAGCGAAGTTTTCGTTGTTAAGGACATAATCCTTAGCGTATTCCAAAACCCGGCTCATGGTGATAACCCCTTCGGTAACCAGGTCTACCCCTTCTATCGCGGCGGCAGGAGGTATCTGAGGATCAAAATACCGGGGGATGCCGGTTACCAGGTTTTTGCCCAGGTGCCGGGCCGCCAGATCCGATGTGGTTCCGCCGCAGACGATATGCTTCCCTTCTTTTGAAAAAAAGAGGGACATCATCTTATGCGCATCCCCGGGAACCGAAGGAGGGCCGATGAGCAGGTTAACCGGCTGCCGCCGGCGTATCTTTAAAGTACAGACCGTCGCGTCATCGCCGGGTTCCCCGCCGTACAGGGAATAGCATTTATTGAGCAGAATCGAACAGATGGTTTTGGCGGTCAGATCTTTTTCGTATATATCCTCCATGAATTTGACGACGTTTTCCCGTTGCCAGCCGAAATTCAGCACATTGCCGATTCCCGCGTGAGTAACCCCGTCGCTGATGGCGATAAAGGTATCGTCTTCCCGCAGTTTAAGGCGGCTTTTATAGATGACCTTGTTTTCCATAATTTCCGACGTGTTGGAATAGTGATAATATTTACCGCCACGCAGGAAAATTACCTGGGGATTGTCATAGTGAATAATCTCCGCGTCAATGTTGTTTCGTATGCAGATTATGGTAAACGTAGAATAGGCGATCTGCCGCACCTTGCAGATAGGCAGGGTGGCGGCAATGGCGGAAACGCAGTCCTCTATGCTCATGGAATTCGCCATCATGGTGGAAATGATCTTCGCGGTCAGGGTGGACAGGATGTTCGCTTTAACGCCGCTGCCCAGGCCGTCGGCAAGCACCGCGATAGTAAGCTCATCTCCGGAAATAATCTCGACATGATCCCCGCACAGATGCTCTCCCTTTTTATTGAGGCTGACAAAACCCGTATCGGTACAGAACTTATTCATCAATTTAAACCCTCCTTAAAGCAGGCTTTCCTTTAATTTGGTAAGGGCTATCTTTGTTTCCGCCGTGGTCTCCCCAAGCAGCGAGGCAATCTCCTGAACCGCCCGCATCTGTTTTTCTATCACCTTGTCGGTAATATCAACGGCTTTCCGGTTAAAGTTCTCTTTCATCTCTTTTTGGCGCGTCTCCTCGGTAACATCCCGCATGATGCAGATAATGATGTGATAATTCTTGTCATAGATAACCGTTTCGTCCACGTATTTCTCGTAATCCGCCAGGTAGACCCGTTTGTTATAGGCGTTTTTTTCTTCCTGAACCGCCCGGATGAAAGGCGCCGGATCCAGAATACGAATCACCTGATCGCCCAGTATCGCCGGCGGATCGATGTTGAGCAGCTTACAGGCCGCAGCGTTTATCTGGTGGACCTCGAAATTTTCGTTGAGGACAATGATCCCATTGGGGGTGTTTTTAATAATATCATCCGAGAAGGATTCGGCTTTTTCCAGCAGATAGGGAAGGCACATAAAAAGACTGGCCTTCCCTTCCAGCACCGCCTGGGCCTTTTCGCGGCAGGTATTGTACCCGCAGGTGCCGCAGTTTAACTCGTGTTCAGTCTTGGTTTTCCCTATTTTCCGCAGCACTTCGGAAACCGCGGTTTCTCCCAAATGTATCTTCCGGAGCGAACGGGACCTTATGGTTTTAGTCAAGGCTTCCGCCGGATAGGAGGCGGTCATAAAGTCATCACCCCCCGCGTAGGACGAAACAGCAAGGTAATCCCGCACGGGATAGAAGCTCTTCCCGCCGCGCTGTTTCCCTCCTCGGTCCATGACGGGGCCGCCGGTACAACTGCCGGTGCAGGCGGACATTTCAATGAAGCATTTGCGCAGCTTTCCTTTTGCCACATCTTCCACCGCCCGGATGCAGTTTTCAATGCCGTCAATCGTCAAATACGCATACTCCCTGTTTTCCTTTTTCATGGTACGCAGTATGCCGCCGGATACCGGAAAAAACCGGGCAAGGCTCTTATCGGCGGTTTCTTCTTCCACATACGTCAATGCAATACTTTCATCGGCGAGCCATTGAGAAAGTTCCTCAAAGGTAAGCGCGCAGTCGGCAAACCCGGTATAGGTTTCCGCCTCCGCCTTTTTGGAAATACAAGGCCCGATGAATACGGTCTTTGCCCCCGGATGACGGCGTTTAAGGTCCATACAGTGGGCCTGCATGGGGGAGACGACAGGGGCAAGAGAAGGCAGTACATCGGGATAGTATTTCTGAATAAGCTGGTTTACCGAGTGGCAGCAGGAACTGATGATTACATCCGATTCCCCCGCGTTTACCAGGGCGTCGTACCGCTGTTTTACAAGGGTCGCTCCCACCGCCGTCTCTTCAATCCCCGCAAACCCCAGTTCCTTTACCGCCTTTTCCATCGCGCTAAACGTCAGGGACTGCCCGCTCTTTTCGTCCGTATAATTTGCCGTAAAGGAAGGGGCCAAACTGACATATACGCCGGATCCTTCCCGTAACAGCGCCCGCGCCTTTTCGACATCATTGCGCACCTCCTTGGCGTTTTGCGGACAAACCACGAAACAATTTCCGCAGAGTATACAGTCTTCGGCAATAATATAGGCGTGGTTGTCATCGAACCGTATGGATTTAACCGGGCAATGACGTATGCATTTATAGCACTTTCGGCAATTTGCCGTTTTAAGGTTTAAGTATTCGTTCATAGGCTGTTCGTATTCCACACCATTTGCCTGCTGAAGTACGCCGTATCTTCCACCATGCCTATGCCGGTTTCCTCCTCCGCCATTTTCACCGGGAGAATCCGCTGCGCCTCCCCTATCCGCCCACGCGTTGTCTCAAGACGTTCCGGATCCCCGGTCGTTTCCTGTTCTTTTTTTTCGATCATGCCCTCATACCCTTTCCTAAACCGCCGTGTATTCAGCGGTATTCATTGCCCGCGTTATTTAGCCTGTTTTATATAGATATTCTTATATCAATATAAGAATATATTATTCTTGGGCATTTTTTTTGTCAATAGGATGAAATCTTTTGAGGAAAAATTGAGGCGTTTTAACCGGGGATACCGGGGATTTTCATGGATTAAGCGCAGTAGAGTACGAAAAATCCGGCGATGGGCGAAAGATGTGGAGTTCTTGGCAAAGAACGCGATATCCTACGTCCGCCGCCATAATAACAAAAATTACTGAGAATTGAGGTTCCTGTGTCACTTCTTCCCCATTTTATAAATTCGCATTTCAGATTTGATTTGGCCGCTTACGTTAAAACCGCCGTAATAATTCGATGGGCCGGATCTTCCCGGCCCGGCGGGACGGTATCCAGGATGCCAGAATCGAACAGAGTATCGTAAAAAGGCCGATAAGAAACACGGTCCGCCAATCTATGATGATGGGGATGATCTCCAGGTAATACCCGGGATCGAGGATACGCACCGGAGCGGCCTGGAAAAGGCCGGAAAAAAAGGTCAGGATCCGTTCCATGCCGTGAATGATAGGGTTAATGAAACGCCCGATAAAAAGGCCCAGGGCTATGCCCGGCACGGTTCCGGAAAGGCCGGTCAAAAATGAGGCCCACAGGAAGATCCGGCTGGCAGCGCCGGGACTTGCCCCTGCGGCTTTCAGGACCGCGATGTCCCGCTGCCGCTCCAGCACCAGCATGGAGGCGGCGGAGGAAACGTTCACCGCCGCCACAACCACTATCAGGGCCATGATGAACAGGAGGATCTGCCGGGTTGACTCGTAGGAACTATACTGCGTACGCTGAAGGTCTTGCCAGGTGTAGACCCGGTAGCCCGATCCCAAGGCGCGGTTCACGAGCCACGCCGCCTCGTCAGCGCCCCGGTAGGGGTCGGCGATCTTGACCGTCATAAAGGTCTGGGACAGTTCCGGGGCAAGGAGCCTGAGGCCGCTCTCGTAATCCATGATGCACCACAGGGCATCCAGTTCCTGGTATCCGGAAGATACAATGCCCCTGACGGTGAACGGCGCGGTCCGGGGGACATTCCTTCCCCCCGAAGCGACCCGCACGGTCATGATGTAGACCATATCCCCCGCGTCAGCCCCAACGCTCCGGGCCAGTTCTTCTCCCAGCAGGACATCTCCGGGGCCTGAAAGTTCCGCGCTTCCGGAGACGGTTTTCAGGAAGCGCCTGCTCCCCTCGTCGGTCCAAAACGAGGGATCAACAGCCCGGATCGTGGCGCCCGATTTCGCGGCGGACTTCCCTCCACCGGAAGCGGAGGGAACGCCCATTACCACGCCCAGGCCCTGGCGCTCAGTCCACACCCCCCGTATCCCCGGAAGAACCGCGATTTCCGCAGGATCGGCATCCCAGCCGTCCGGGTAATTGTAAATCCGCAGATGACCGGTCCCCAACTCAAGATAACGGTCGGTGATACCCCGGATCATGCCGTCGGCCACGATCAGGGTTACGATGATGGGGACCAGGCTAAGAGCTATGCCGGCGGCGGCGCCCCGCAGGTAACGGCCCCCTTCCTTAGCCCTGCCCAAGAGATAGCGGAGGGCAATGAAGAATTCCGAACCGGCTTTCACGGCAGGTCTCCGTAAACCGGACGCTCCCGGAAAGCGGCGGCCTCCTGAACCGGCGGCACGGGGATAAGGAAGCCGCCCTCCAGGGTGTACCGGAGCATGGCCCGGCCCGCCATTTTTTCGTCATGGGTAACCACGATAAGGGTCTTCCCCCACTTTTCCGCCTCCGCGTACAATAATTCCGCCACAGCCTCGCTGTTTCCCGGGTCCAGGTTGCCCGTGGGCTCGTCCGCCAGGATCAGGTCCGGGTCGTTTATCATGGACCGGGCTACGGCGACGCGCTGCCGTTCCCCCCCGGAAAGCTGGGAGGGGAAATGGGAAAGCCGGTCCTCCAGATTGACATCCGCCAGCAGGGCCCGGCCTTTTTCCAGGGCGGCCTTCTTCTTCATGCCCGCCATGTACCCAGGAAGCATGACGTTTTCCAGGGCGGTAAAATCATTGAGGAGGTAATGAAACTGAAAGATGAAACCCACCCGGCGGCTCCGGTAGGAAGTAAGGCCGCTTTCCGCAAGGCCGGTGATCTCCTGGCCCGTCACGATTACGGAGCCAGAATCACAGCGATCAAGCCCCCCCAGGATGTTGAGGAGGGTACTCTTTCCGCTGCCGCTCTGTCCGCTTATAGCCGCCGTCGTCCCCTTCTCCAGGGTAAAGCTGACCCCTCTCAGGATGAAGAGGGTCTCCGCGCCGGAGGCGAAACTTTTCACGATGTTATTAACCGTAAGGATGGGATCACTCATACCGCAAAACCTCCGCAGGATTGGTACGGGAAACCTTGCCCGAGGCAAACCACGCCGCCAGGAGGGCTGAAAGGAGACCGGACAGGAAGATCAGGACCGCCTCGTGGGGGATGATGCGGGAAGGAATCTCTTTAATATAAAAAACAGCGGGAGAAAAAACCGCGAAATTCTCGCCCTGGATCGACTCTCCCCGGTCAAAAAGAGCGGCCGCCATATTCAGCAGCGTGATGAAGAAATTGACCGCCCCCTCAAGAACGGAAAAAAAGGCGTTTATGTTGTCCGCGATAAGAAGCCCCGACGCCATACCCAGCGCGGCCCCGGTAAACCCAATGATAAATCCGTCCCAGACAAAGATGAGCCGCACTGCCCTGCCGCTCCCCCCCAGCGCCCGCAGGAGGCCAATTTCCTCCCGGCGTTCCAGGACGGCTCGGCGCTGGGCCTGAAAGATGTTGAGTCCTACGACGATGAAGATAAGCCCCACCAGGATAAACATGAGGAGCTTTTCCGTGCGCAAGGCCCCGAAGAAGGCCCGGTTATAGTCCCTCCAGGACCGCAGGAGATCCGTCCCCGTCTCGTCCGCCAGGGCGCGGTATTCGTCCATCCGCCTGATAGCCTCCATGCCCCGCTCGTCCTGCCAGCGGTTGCGGAACTTAATCCCCAGGGACAGCGGGGCGTCGCCGCCTATGTTTCCGGCGGCATTACTGTTGATAAAAGCCCAGCTCAAATCGTACTCGTAGAAGCCGGAACGGAAAACGCCGGTAACGGTAAAGCGGTAATCCCTTTCCTGGTCGTCTTCCGAAAAGGCCCCGGCGGAAAACCCGGGGAAAAGTCCCGACAGGGAAATCAAGGTTACCTCATCCCCTACCCGTGCGCCCAGATGCCGGGCCAGTTCCGCCCCCAGGATAAGGGCGTCGTCCTGGACCAGGTTGAAGGAACCGGCGATAAATTCCAGCTTTTCCGCCATACCCCGGTCCATCTCCAGGGTTTGAGGCGGAACGCCCCGGACAACCACCGCCTGCTGGGTATCCCGGTTCCCCCGGACTATACCCTTAACCTCCCGGAAGGGAACCGCCGCGGCCACTCCGGGGATCCGCCCTAGCCTGTCCGCCAGGGCCTGTCCCCCGGCGGTATCGGGCAGGGGATCCACCCTGACATGGTACGAGGATATTTCCACGATGCTTTCAATAAACCCCAATTGAAAACCGTTCATCACCGCGAGGATCACCGTCAAGGCCAGAACCCCGGTAAAGATCCCCAGGATGGCGAAGACCGAAGACGGCGCCGAACGGTTCCGGCGGCCTATGGAAACATACCGGGCTGCGATAAACCCTATCCACCGGAGAGCCTTCATCGCCGTCTCTCCCGGACCCGTTCTTCCGATACTTTGCGTCCGTTTTCCCAGATTGCCCGGAGTATCACCCGGTCATCCATGTAGAGTTCCTCGATCTCCTGGTCCCCGGAAGTGCGGATCACCCGTTCAAGGACCCCCTTATTGATGTTCCGCTCCAAAATCCGGTCTCCCTCATCATTATACTCATACTCGGTTATCCGGTCGTCTTCCCCGGCTGCCCAATGCACCTGCGTCAGCCGGTTCCCGGACCAGGTATTCCGCAGTTCCCCAATAATCTCCCCCTCCTCGTTATGCCGGGTTTCCGTCAGAACACGACCACGGGCATCGGTGTTATAGAGTACCGCATCCCCCTTGCTCACCAGCACGTCCTGAAAGAATTCAGAACTGAGCGGCGGCGGCGCGGGCCTGACAAATTCGGTTTGCCGGGCCGCATCAAGGGCCAGGTGGGGAAAGGGCGCCCGTACCCGGTTATCCTCGGCTTCCCCGTCGCGGTGGTATATCCGCTCAACCGCCCGCAGGGAAGCGAAACGGCTGTACCGGTAGTAATCGGTACAAAAGGGTTCGGAGGGTTCGTCGGAAGCGGCCTTTTTTACCACGGTTTCGGCCCTCACCAAGGTCTTGTTAACATAAAAATAGGTAATAATCCGGGAAGCGCCGTCGGGATCTATCTGATATTCTTTGGCGATGCGATTTTCAGCAGTGTAAAGCTCAATAAACCCTGAAAGATCCGGTTCGCCTTCTTCCCCTTCTTCGTCTTCTTCCCCTTCCCCAACATCCTCCGCAGAAAGGGCGGCGTTGAATACCGCCACCAGCCGTATACGGTCGTCCGGGTCTTTAAACAGCCACTGCCGGCGGAATTCCTCCCCCGTTTTATAGAGGGTCCTCAGTTCCACCGAGTAGGAGGAATCAAAGAATTCCCTTAGCCGGTCGGGAATCGTGGAGGAAGGAACACGGTCTATCATCAAGGCGTATTTACCCCGCAGGGCAAAACGGGAATAGGCGGGATCCAGGATCATCCCTGCGGCGTTGGAGACATACCAGCGGGGTTCCCCATAAAGCCCGGCGGCGCAGGCGGAAAGTACCGCGAGCAGGATGAACCGGCGCGGGGTATCAGCCAAGCCCGACAAATTCCCCGGCATAGGAGGAGGGGTCAAAAGGCCGGATGTCCTCATACTTCTCGCCGTTGCAAATATACCGGGGCGGCAGCTTGAGCTCCTCCGCCAGGGAAAACACTACCCCGCCCCGGGCGGTGGAATCGAATTTGGTAAGTATCACCCCGTCCAATTTTACCGCTTCGTGAAATATCTCCGCCTGGGCCAGGGCGTTCCGCCCGGTAGTGGCATCCAGAACCAGCCACTTGATATACCGCCCGCCCGCCGCTTTCGTTTCCACAACCCGGTCTATTTTTTTCAGTTCCTCCACCAGGGCGGCCTTGGTATGCATACGCCCGGCGGTATCGGCGATGATAAGATCCCCTCCCCCGGCCAAGGCCGCTTCCAGGGCGTCGTATACCACCGCCGCCGGGTCTCCCCCCTGCTTGTGGGCCACTACCCGGATGCCCAGCCTTTCGCCGTGTATCTTGAGCTGGTCGATGGCAGCCGCCCGGAAGGTATCCGCCGCAGCCAGAATGGGCTTCCGGTTATCCCGCATCCGGTACCAGGAAGCCAGTTTGGCGGCGGAAGTGGTCTTCCCTACGCCGTTTACGCCCAGGAGGAGGATAATGGCAAGCCCCCCGCCCTCCAGAAGATCCTTCGGTTTAGGGCCGCCCGACTCTCCCCGGGTAAGGGTATCCTCCAGAATGGCCGCCAGGACCCGGCGTACGCCTTCCGGTTCCGTGACTTTCTCCTTCCGGCACCGTTCCCGCAATTTTTCTACCGTGCGGTATGATTCGGCGGCGCCAAAATCGCCTTCCACCAGGAGATCCGAAAGGTCTTCAAAAAACTCCTCTTTTACCGGGTCCCGGCGGCCAAAAAAATTTTTAAGCCGCTCCCTAAAACCTGCGATCCCCATATTCACCTCTCAAATTTCTTTGCCAATTTAGGCTCATATTTGGTAGAAATTACCATATATACGGCCTCCCGAATAAAAGTCTCCAACAGGAAACCTCCCGCGACGGCTATGACGCCTTTACTGACGTAGGATAAGGTCAGGGCCCTGTCGTACAATTCAGGATTCGCGGTCGCGTTATACGTATTGGTCATGGTAGTGGACAATCCATATATCACATAGGCGGCGGGAAGGAACAGCCAGAATCTGCCGTAGGCGCCGTAAAATTTTCGTCTGACGGTGTTTATTTCCTTTTCCCCCTTGGGCGCCAGAAGCCGCAAGGAAACCCTATTGACCCGGCCCGGCTCCGCGCCGCCTGAAAGGATAGCCTGGGCGCGGGTTCCCTCCGGCGTATCCACCCGGAGGTATTCGTAGTGATTGAGGGCCAGAGCAATCCTTTGGGGCGTTTCCCCAAGGTACAGTGCGCCCCGGTAAAGAGAACCGCCGGAACCGGGAGGCAGTTCCACGGTGAAAATTGATTCCGCCAAAGGGGTAAGCTGTAAGGACAATTCCGCCAGTTCCTCCGCCGCCAATTCCAGGGAAAAGGTCTGGGTGTTGTAGCCCTCCACGTACACCGAAACCTCCGCCGGACCGGGAGCGCGTTCCAGTATTTCGGTCTTGCCCCTTCCCGCATAGGATTTATTGATCAGCACCATGGCGTTTTCAGGCGCCGCCGTTACCTGTATACGCGCCGGTTCCGTCCCCGCGATGACCGCGGTCAGGCGGTCCGAAATTTCTTCCGCCGCGATGTTGATATCCTCCGGCGAGAAGATGTCGCTGTCTTCATAAATATATGCATCAGCATAAAACGCATAGACCCGCAAGACAATATAGACACGGCCATGAAATTCAGAGACCTTCCCGGAAAGAAAGGCGTCGGCGTTCTGGTTTATGCAGAACCGTTTTTCCCTGCCGGGATCCGGCGCCGCGGGAAACACCCCTTGTCCATTCTCCCCGGTCAGCTTAAAACCCGGCTTGCTTCCTACCTCCGGGATCAAGGCTTCGGTTTTTTTTAAGTCTGCTTCCAGTTGGGCTATTTCTTTGTCGATGGCCTCCAGAGACCGGCGGTAACGCCAGCCTGCGCCGCCCTGGTATAAAAGTAAATCCCGCTGATCCCGTTTAGTCATCAGCTTTTTCCCCGCCTCACGGCGCGCCATGGACCAGGCCGCGCCTTCATAATAGGTATATTCCGGAAAAACCCTGATACGGTATTCCAGCGCCTTGAGGGAACTCACCAGCTTCGCCTGCAAGACTTCGCCGATAATCCGTCTGGCCGGGGGAAGGGCGGAAACATCCAGGGCGGTAACGCAGAACACCCATTCGGTATTGATAGGATCCGGACGGACCTCGCTTTCGGCCTTCCCTTTCCCAAACGCCCGGTGGGGGAAAAGGGCGAAGACAGCCGCCCCCAGGAGGAGGATAAAAACACGAACCGGAAGCCGCCGCTTACGCACGGGCGTTGTTCCATGCAAAACGCAGATACTCCTCAATAAAATAATCAATATCTCCGTCCATCACCGCCTGTATGTTTCCAACTTCCGCCTTAGTCCGGTAATCCTTGACCAGGGTATACGGCTGAAAAACATAGGACCGAATCTGGTTTCCCCAGGAAATATCCTTCTTTTCCTGGGCGAATCTTTCGTTTTCCTTTTCCTTTTCCTGCCGGTAGTATTCGTAAAGCCGGGCTTTAAGCATACTCATAGCGATGGCCCGGTTTTTGATCTGGCTCCGCTCGTTCTGACAGGCAACCACGATTCCGGTGGGAAGGTGGGTAAAGCGGACGGCGCTGTCGGTTTTATTCACATGCTGCCCCCCGGCGCCTCCGGACCGGTAGGTATCCACCCGCAGGTCTTCGGGCCGGATTTCCACCGCTATGGTATCGTCTATAACCGGAAAGACATAGGCCGACGCAAAAGAGGTATGCCGCCGCGCGTTGGCATCAAAAGGGGAAATCCTCACCAGCCGGTGTACCCCGGACTCCCCTTTAAGATATCCGTAGGCGTAATCCCCGTCTATGCGGCAGGTGGCGGATTTAACGCCCCCTTCAGCCTCCAGGCGGTCCACCTCTTCAACGGCAAACCCCTTCCGTTCCGCCCACCGGAGGTACATCCGGTACAGCATCTGGGACCAGTCGCAGGCTTCGGTTCCCCCCGCTCCTGAATGGATGGTAAGGAAACAGCCGTTTTTATCCACTTCGCCGGGCATGAGCTCAAAGATGTTTTGCTTCCCGTACCGCCTGGAGAGGTCCTCAAGCTCATGCTCAATTTCCGCGCTCTGGGATTCATCCCCCGCATCCACCGCCAATTCCAAAAGGACCGACAGATCATCTATCTTTGCTTTAAGTTCTTTCCAGGGTTCATAGCGGCTTTTAAGGGCCTTGAGTTCTCCCATAGCCTTTTCCGCCGCGGCGGGATCGTCCCAGAAATGTTCATCCCCGGTTCGCCCTTCCAACTCCGCTATTCTGCTTCCAAAAGAAGCCCCCTCAAAGACGCCTCCAGGTTTCTTCGATTCGCCCCCGCAGTTCCGCGACGGGACTTCCTAATTCCAATAACAACATGGCGATCACTCCTTACCCTCTAGAGTATGAAAAAGCGCATACCCTGTCAAAGGGGCCTTGCGGCGGGCTAACGCCGCGCCTGAGTTCCGCACCCCCGGCTTTCCCGGTTCCTGACCGTGAAAACCGCCGGTTTTTTTTCACCGGGTATTGTTTTTTTATCGTTTTGCGGTATAGCGGTATATTAGAACGTATCGGTTTATAGAGCAGTTAGTTTCGCCGGCGCGGGTCGGCGGCTCGTTAAGGAGATGGATGATGGGCGGTTGCTTGAAGAGAGCGGTTTTCTCTGCGGTGCCTACAGCGTCTAAAATTTTGCCCCCACCCACCCCCATATGCACTAATTTAACAGGTGTTGCACATCTGATACCGTATTTTCCCTTTCCTTTTTTGGTAATGTTCTTGACTTATTAATATAAAATGGGATATACTGTACGAAAACCTTCAGGAGAGGAAAGCAATGGTAGCAGTAGCATTAAAATGTCCGTTTTGCGGGAGTGAGGATGTCCGCCCGTACGGCACTTCAAACGGTAAAAAGCGGTATGCCGGTAATAATCTCATCCTGTTCCCATAAAACATGTTACGCGGAATACACGTATAACGGTTGCAAGCCTGATGTAAAGAAAGCCATAATCAAATGGGCGCTTAAGCGGCTCAAGCAATTCCATCAGTTTATCAAGATTCTTATGTTCCTTCGCCCCAAACCAGAAAGCCGCAACTTCTCCCGTGTCGTGGTCAATGACCCGCCACAGTCAGATTTGATGCCCCTTATCGTGATAAAAACTCCTCATTTCGTCCATTTCAAGGCGAATAGGGACCTTTTTATGGGATTCAAGCTATTCTTTGTTCACCTACTCTATCTTTTCCTCTTTTTTTTAATTCCTTTATCACCGTATCGTGCTTACCCCTCATTCCCATGCTATTGCCCGTATCCCAGCCCCCCACAACCATGGTCACAAACGACTCTTGCATAACTGCTTGTGCAGTTTTCAGGAAAATAGCCGAAGTATATGTCGACAGAACTGTGTTTGTTGTACTGGACAATGCGAAATATCAAAAGTGTGGTATCACCAGAGAATTGGCGGAACATCCAGGCATCAACATGGTATTCATTCCGCTATATTCTCCCACTGCGGAACGGGAAAAAATCCCTTAGCAACTGAGGTTGTTCCAAAACTTCAGTTTTTGGAACAGGCTCAACTGATTATCCCTTTATAGAACCTATCATAACGCCCTGGATAAAATATTTTTGAATGAACGGGTAGATCATCATGACCGGCAGACTGGCGACGATTATAAGGCTGTATTTGAGCAGATCCGCAAGCCCCTGTTTCGCCGCCATCAGTTCGGGATCGACGATAGCCCCCGCGTCAATGGTATTGGCGATTAATATATCCCGGAGCACAATCTGTAGAGGAAAGAGGTTTTTGTCCATAAGATACAGGAATGCGTTGAAATATGCGTTCCAGTGGGCTACCGCGTAATAAAGGGTAATAACCGCGATAACCGCCTTGGAAAGGGGTAATACGCAGTGCCAAAAGTACTGTATGTCGGAACATCCGTCTATATCCGCCGCTTCTTTCAGTTCCGCAGGAATACTGTTCCCTATAAAAGTCCGGGTAATGATCATGTTATATATACCGATAGCACCGGGGATAAGCATGGCCCAGCGGGTGTT
>JAIRLK010000158.1 GCA_031259515.1 Treponema sp.
ATCAAAATCGAGATTTTCAGTACCGGGACAAGCCTGGAAAAGGTATTGCAGCGGACCGGTATTGTCGCCGAGGCGGACAGCAGTAAGGACGATAATATAACGCTTTCCGGCGGTTCGGCGCCCTATACCGTAACGGCGAAACTCTATGTTCCGGGTACTTCAAACCAGTGGACGGGCAGCAGGGTTCGTTATGATATTTACCTTATATTAGGGAGCGCCGACTATTACCGGCTCCAAGACGGCCGATTTTACATGCAGTCCACCCCAAACACGGTTTACGCGGAGGATTTCTTGAAGCTGAATCCGGAGGATGGCAGCACACTTTACACGTTAACATTTTCCGCGGGCTCTGGTTCCGGTACGCCGCCTGAACCCCTGGAGGTAGCGCCCGGGACCGTCATCACCGTGCCCGGCCAGGGGGATATGACGGCGCCCGAAGGCAGGGCTTTTGCCTTTTGGAATTACGAAAACAGAGAATCCGGCTTCGTTTTGGGTCACGGCAGCTCCTCGGAAGGTGATGAATATACGGTAATCAGGAATATAACGTTTGTGGCGCAATGGGGAACCGGATACACGGTAACCTTTTCCGCGGGCTCTGGTTCCGGTACGCCGCCTGAAAGCCGGAAGGTACTGTATGGGACCGCCATCACCCTGCCCGGCCAGGGGAGTATGATAGCGCCCGACCGCTCGGATTTTGCCGGTTGGAGAGGACCCTACTACGGTAATATCTACCCGGAAGGCGATAGTTATACCGTAACGGAGGATGTAACGTTTACGGCGCAATGGAAACCCTGGGTGCCGCGGGGCGTTTACATCGGCATCATTTCATTTGCCGGCGGCGTTACCGCCATTACCCCTGCTTACCAACCCAGCCAAAACAGTTCTACCTTAAACCACCTTAGCCAGGACGGACAAAATGCCTTCTACAACAGGCTGCAGAATTATACGCGGGCGAGTGAATCCGGTACCGCGCTTTATTACGCGGTCCACCAGGCCCTGGCAAACTTGACGGCAGCCGAGCCGGTGTTTTCACACGACGATATTCAGTCGATCCACCTGATAACCTTTACCGACGGCCTTGACAACGCATCTTTCGGCGCGTCCAACGCCAACCCGGTAGAAGGCAAAAGCGGCGTTACCAGTACCGAGTATGCGGCGTATGTAAAAGAACAAATCGGCAGCAGAAAGATAGGCGGCGTGCCGGTTACCGCGTATTCCATCGGGGTAAAAGGCTCGGATGTTACCGACGAGCAAGCGTTTAATACCACGCTTTCCAGCATCGCTTCGGCGGAGGAAAATGTCCATACGCTTACCAATATCAGCGACTTACAGGATACGTTTACGGAGATTGCCAATTCCGTAAACTCCAACATCGCCGTCAATTTCCGTATGGTAACAACCCAGAACGACCCCGGCACCGTTATCCGCATGACCTTCGACAATGTGGAGAGCGCGGAGTCGTCGACCCGCTATATTGAAGGGACGCTGGCGTATGACAACGCCACCAGCAAATACAGCCTTACCAACATCCAGTATTCTTCCGGCATTGCCTCCGAAAGCGGCACGGCCATTGAAGGCGTAGTAAGCGGCAGTACGGTTTCCTTTACGTTCAAAGAGATCTCAGGCTACAATCCCCAAACCGATACGGCAAAGCAGTGGATCAAGGCTTCATCTTCAAGTTCCTGGCAAATCAACAGCGAATACGACTCGTCCGGCTCGAAAGACGCGACCGTTGACACGATGTTTATCTACCTGGTGCTGGACGCAAGCACCTCGTTGGACAGCACGCAGGTTAGCCAGATCAGGACGGCGGTAAGTAGTTTTATCGGCGCCCTGTACGACCGCATCTATTAGGTTTGCGGCCTAAGGGATAACGGGAGCAAGCGCCCGGCATTGCGCCGGGCGCTTTTTTTGCGAAAGCGGCGGGCGGACGCCGTACCTTGACGTACCGGAGTTATGTATTTTATACGGTGTATTCATTCCGCTGCTCCCCCATGAACTGATACACCATCACCGCCGTTCTGCCGGTGCGAAGATGACTCGAACTAACTTTCGACCGCTTTTTAGTGAGGCTGTTCCAAAACTTCAGTTTGGAACCGGCTCTAGTTACAATAGATTTTATGGTGTACGTTGGACAGTAATTAACCGATAAACGAATATGCGGTGTAAATTTTTCCCCCTTGGGGGCGCGATCATCCTGGCCTTCCTCTTGTATTCCTGTTCCTCTGTTCCCGAGACGCGGGTCCCCCCGGAGTCCGTCCCGGTTGAGACCGCCGGCATGGTTCCGGAAGCCCATCCCGAAGCTCCCCGCGAAGATGCCGAAGCCCGCCCTCCCGAACGTGCCGAACCGGCCCCCATTCCCGAAGGCGTGGAGAGCCTTCCCCAAACCATAGTTCCCGAGCCAGAGGAAGAACCCCCGCATGAAGAAATCGCCGCGCTCCCTCCGGAGGTCCGTCCCCGTGAGGAACAGCGATTCCCCGAACGTCCCGAATTCCCCCCCACTCCGGAACGTATCCTGGGTGTGGGCCGCATCCCGTTTTACGGGCTGGCCCTGTTTCTCCTCGCGGTTAACCCCGATAGTGATCCCGCATTTATTGAAGAATTGGCCCGTTGCTATACCGAAGAGGCGGCTCAGGAAGGGGTCAACCATGACCTTGCCTTTGCCCAAATGTGCCTGGAAACCGGCTTCCTCCGGTACGGCGGTCTTGTTACACCGGATATGAACAACTTTTGCGGCTTGGGTTCCACCGGTCCCGGCCAGCCCGGCGAACAGTTTTCCTCTCCCCGCATCGGCGTCCGGGCTCATATCCAGCACCTGAAGGCCTATGCCACCGATGCTCCCCTTCGCCAGGATTTGGTGGACCCCCGTTACTACTATGTCCGGTACGGGTCCGCTCCCACGTTGGACGGCCTTACCGGTTCTTGGGCCGCCGACCGTGAATATGCCAAAAAAATACGGAACATTCTGGAACGCCTTTACGCCTTTGCCTTTGCCCCGGCTGAAAGCGGCGTCCTGGTAAAAATGAATGCACCCGACACGGAACATTAGCAGAGGGGTTCGCCTTTAGGGACTGTACATAAATAACATTCCTTGTATGTTATTTATGTACAGTTCCTTACATCTTTTTATGCGCGTGTCCGGCTGCCTATGTTTTAGAATATAAACTTTTTATATCCCAAACGGTTTCGCCTGCGGTATCCATGAGCAAGATGCCCCGGTTTAGCAGATCATTTCTAATTTCATCTGATTTAGAATAATCCTTGTTTGATTTTGCCTCTTTTCTGACGTGTATTAGTTCCAGTATTTCCTTTTCTTTGATGTTCAAAAGGGCTAAATATTTTTCTTTGGCATTTTTAATAAATTCACCGGGATCTCCAAACATTCCCAATATAGGATACAGTTTTTCTAACGCATAGAGCAGCGTCATAATTTTGCCCTGTTTAACCTCAGCTTTTTTCTCGCGGTTAATACCGGTAAATATGACAAACAATTCCGAAAGGAATTTAGAGATGTTAAAATCTTCCTGCATACACGTTTCAAAAACCGATAAAACATTATTATCGCCTTCTTCCGGAGGCATCGCCTCTACAGCGTTTATATATTTTCTATAGTGAGATATGGATGTATAGAAGTAATATAAGTTTCTTTCCGCTATTTCCAGCAGATCATAGGTAAGGTCTAAGGGCGAAGAATAGTGATGGGATAAAATAAAAAACCTGATAACTTCCGGATGATATTTTTCTAATAAATCATTGATAGTAATGAAGTTATTCAAAGATTTCCCCATTTTTTGCCCATTGACGGTAATGAGGCCGTTGTGTATCCAAAATTGCGCCAGTTGGCAGTTGTTTAAAGATTCGCTTTGGGCTATTTCATTTTCATGATGAGGAAAAATCAGGTCCCTGCCGCCGCCATGTATGTCTATTTGTTGTCCTAATATTTCATTAATCATCGTGGAACATTCTATGTGCCATCCGGGTCTGCCTTTTCCCCAGGGAGAATCCCAGCCAAAATCTTCCGGTCCTACGGATTTCCATAGCGCAAAATCCAGATAATCTCTTTTTTCTTCGTTTTCGTCTATTCTTACCGCGGATACAAGGTCTTCCACTTTTCTATTTGATAGTTTTCCATACCGCGGAAATTTTTTTACCGAATAATACACGTCTCCTTTAGGCGTAACATAGGCGCAGTCTTTTTCAACCAGCTTCTGAACAAAAAGTATGATTGGACCGATGTAATCGCTTACCCTGGGCTTAACATCCGCATCATTGGTAAGTATTTTTGTCATAACAGCATCTGTTTCCGCGATTCTTCGGCGCGACAATTCTAACGGATCGATGTGTAATGCCTTTGCCTGATCGATAATCTTATCGTCAATATCCGTATAATTTCTTACATATTTAACTTTATAACCGGCATATCTAAAATATTCAGTTATCATGTTAAAAATTATCGCCTGCCGGGCGTGGCCCAAATGAGCGTCCCCATTGACGGTTATACCACACGCATATATTTTGACCGTTTCCGCATCTAATGGCCGAAACTCTTCTTTTTTCCGATTTAAGACGTTATATATTTTCATACGGTTCCTATCTCACTTATGGCTTTGGTTTATGCTTTCCTATTTTGACGCCTAAACATTCTTGAGGTAACCCTACGGTATTTGTTACCTTTTGTCAATGCTGTTTGAGGATACCTCATGGCATCGGCGTTTGCTCGCGGAAAATAGATTTTTTCTGGCGGTGAGCGTTATGAAGTAAACCGTTACTTCCACGAAAACTGGCGTTCCCTGTTCAGAACCGTCTCCGGGCGCCCTCCGTTACCACCTGCCCCGGCGTCAACCCATGCTTCCCTATCCACCCACACCGCTCCCCCGTATCGTTTTCCCGTCTATGTTCACCAGCCGCGCCGGTGTCTCCTTCCCATTCTTCCGCAGCTTTATGTCCGTAAGCCAGCTCTCAAGCCCTTCCTGCAATTCCCGCGGGTTTAAGCAGTGCAGTACCCGCCGAAACGCCGATGCCCTGGACCGCCGTCAAAATTTCTTGACAATTGAAAAATAACGCAGGATAATAAGCTATAGCAATAATGAACTTTTTTAAGGAGAAGACGAGAATGAAAATGATTAAACGACTGGAAATTCGGGCGGCGCTGCTTGCCGTTCTGATGTTTGCCCTTTTTAGCCCCGGAAAAGCCGAAGCCGGCGGCGGTTCCCAAGCACAACCATCAGGCGGAGCCGGAGGCCCGAGCGGAAAAATCGTCATTTATACATCCATGTACGAAGACATCATTGAGGCGATGGATGAAGCCCTGGAAAAGGCGTTTCCGAATTGTGATATTGAATTTTTCTATGGCGGCACGGGAACCCTCCAGGCCAAGATCGCGGCTGAAAAAGACAGCGGCAAACTTGGCTGCGATATGCTCATGGTGGCGGAGCCCGCCTATTCCCTGGAGTTGAAAGAGTACGGTATGCTCCATCCCTACAAGTCCAAGGAGGCAGGCGCCCTGGATTTTGATTACGACCCTGATGGGTACTGGTATCCCGTGCGTGTTTGCAACATGGTTCTGGCCTATAACCCCGAAAAGGCGCCGAAGAATTCCATCCCCAATTCCCTCTACGATTTTGCCTATAATTCAGACGTGAAGGGAGCGATCTCCATGAGCAATCCCCTTACCTCGGGGACCGCTATGGCCTCGGTAACCGCCCTCAAGGACAAGTACGGCTATGAGTATTTTACCGCCCTGGGCAATCAGGGGGTGATGGTGGAATCCGGATCCGTGGCCCTGACCAAGCTGGAAACCGGCGAATGTAAGGTGATCATGATCCTGGAGGAATCGGTGCTCAAAAAACGGGAAGAAGAGGGGTCCAAACTGGAAGTCATCTATCCCACCGACGGGACCATCATCATTCCTTCGACCATAATGACCGTAGACGCAAAGTGGAGCGCCAATAACAATACCGCCGCCGCCGAGCTTATTACCGACTGGTTCCTGTCCAATGCGGGGCAGGCTAATGTCGTAGCCGGGTGGATGCACTCAGTACGGAAAGATTATCCCAAGCCTCCTTATGACGGTATTCCGACCGCCCAGATTAAGGCCAACAATATGCCGGTCAACTGGGAGAATTGTTTCCGCCAGAGGGAAGAGATTCGCACTAAATTTGAGGAAGCCGTAACCAGCAGAAGATAGCAACTCTTTCAAGACTCGGTTGGGGGAATCATGCAGACTAATGTACTTGTACAACAGGAACGGTTTTACTTCGATCTAAAATGGATCATCATTGGGGCCATAGCCTTATTTTTAGTGGTTTTTCAGGTATTCCCCCTTCTCTATCTGATTTTCCGTTCTTTCTTTTCTACCGGGTCTTTTTCGCTGGACGCCTT
>JAIRLK010000211.1 GCA_031259515.1 Treponema sp.
CCGGCTGATTATCAACGTCAACGCCGCCTTCTTTCATTTTTTCCCCAATTTTTCCTGTACCAAAGGCCGGACAAGCCTGACGGAGTTCCTCGGCTATCTTAAAAGCCGTACCGTCTCCCCCCTTTCCCCCTCTCTCCTTGACAGCAGTAATCCCGCGCCGCAGAATGGCGTTGAATTTTCGATGATTCCCGATACGGGGGAAACCGGAAAGCGGCGGACCTATAACCTGACCTGGCAGAACATCTATGCGAAAAAAATGCTCCTGGGCCAGATGATAATCCTGAGCGAAGTAACCGCGTACCTTAGGATGATCGAAGAAATCGTCAAGCTGAAACAGCGGGCGGAAGAGGCTTCTCAGGCAAAAAGCGAATTCCTGGCTACCGTAAGCCATGAGCTGCGGACCCCCCTTAACGCCATCATAGGCCTTTCCGAAATTCAGCTTCAAAACGACATGGACGGGGAAGCCCGGACGAATATAGAAAAAATATACTCCTCCGGGTCGGACCTTCTGAACATCATTAACGATATTCTGGATATTTCAAAAATAGAAGCCGGCAACCTTGAACTTATCCCGATGCCTTATTCCGTTCCAAGCCTTATCAATGACACGGTTCAACTGAACATCATCAGAATCGGTTCAAAGCGGATTGAATTTAAGCTGGATATTGACGAATCCATTCCTATGAATCTCGTTGGGGATGAAAAGCGGGTTCGTCAAATTCTCAATAACCTTCTCTCCAACGCCTTTAAGTATACCCAGGCAGGTACGGTGCGGCTCTGGATACGATGGACTCCCGGAGACCGGGAGGGGATGGTAACGTTTACGGTGCGGGATACCGGTCAGGGCATCAAGCGCGAAGACCTGGGCAAACTCTTTGCCCAATATGGCCAACTCAACGCCAGGGCCAATCGCAACATTGAAGGGACCGGCCTGGGCCTTTCAATTACGAAAAAACTGGTAGAACTCATGGCCGGGACCATTGAGGTAGAAAGCGAATTTGGCAAGGGCAGTACCTTTACGGTTACCATACGGCAGGAAATGAAGAATCCCGCTCCTATAGGGAAAAAGATCACCGATAGCCTGAAAAAATTCCATTTTGCCGAACACCGTCTGGAGCGCGAGAAGAACCGTTCCAGGAAGCAATACCCCGGCGGAAGGGTCCTGGTGGTGGACGACGTGGAAACAAATCTTTATGTCACCCAGGGCTTGTTGCAGCCTTACGGCATGGCGGTTGATTGCGTAAGGAGCGGCCAGGAAGCAATCACCGCCATCTTTTCGGATACCCGTTACCATATCATCTTTATGGACCACATGATGCCCGGCATGGACGGGGTTGAAGCTACCCGCATCATACGGGAACGCCATTCCGAATATACCGACGCGCTTCCCATCATCGCGCTTACCGCCAACGCCATTGTAGGGATGAAAGAGATGTTTCTGAAAAACGGCTTTAATGACTACCTTTCCAAGCCTATAGTATGGTCCAAGCTGGACGACATTCTGTCCAAATGGATGCCGGACCCCGCCGCTTTTCAGGCCGCGTCTTTGGCCGCCGGTTGCACGATACCGCCTATTGAGGGGGTGGATATGGCCCGCGGGCTTGCCATAACCGGCGGTTCCCCTGTCGTGTACCGCCAAGTTCTTGACCTCTATTGCAAAACCGCATCCGGGCGGCTGGCTGTCCTGAGAGAGATTCCCCAACCGGAACAACTGCCGGACTTTACCACCCGCATATACGGTATAAAAAGCGCTTCCGCCGGCATAGGCGCCGAGGGGATACGCAACCGCGCCGCCGAGCTTGAGGCTGCGGCGAAACGGAGAGATATGGCGTTCATAGCCCGGAATATTAACGGGTTCGCCGAGGACCTTGATGCGTTGGCCTCGCGGATTCAAGCGGCGTTACGGTAAGCGGCGGGAAAACAAAAGAGGTCCGCAGATTACGCAGATTTTTATACCGTGCAGGCTCTTACCCGGACACCCATCATAGTTCATAGATGATCCCCCGTATTGACACGCCCCGCCTTTTACGGTACTCCTATACGTATGCATGTACTTGCCGATGAACTCAATGCCCGTTTAACCGGCACGGCGGCCCAAAGACTTTTATCCAGTTTAGGCCGCCGTTTGTATTTTCCCCGGGGAATCATCGCCCAATCCGCAGAGGCAAAGCAGGCGGCCCATACTGCCAACGCCACCATAGGCATGGCGTACAAAGACGGTAAACCCCTGGTCATGTCGGTAATTGCCGACAACCTCCCCCACCTTAACCCTGACCAAACCGTAGCCTATGCTCCTACCGCAGGCGTTGAGCCGGTACGCCTGGCCTGGAGAGACCTGATGCTGAAAAAGAACCCTTCCCTGGACCCCAGCCATTTTTCCCTGCCCATTGTCGTGCCGGGAATCACCGCCGGGATAAGCTATACGGCGGATCTGTTTCTGGACGACGGCCAGGTAATCTTGTCCGGCGGCCCGTGCTGGGATAACTACGGCCTCATCTTCCGGGAACGCCGGGGCGGGATGCTGATGGAAATCCCCCTTTTCAACGGGGGGCCCGGCTTGAACATGGCGGCGGTAGAAGCGGCCTTCCGTGAAGCGGCGAAAACCGGCGTGGTGCGGGTTATTTTCAACTTTCCCAATAACCCTTCGGGATATGCCCCTTCTCAGCCGGAGGCGGATGCCTTAATCGCCCTAATCCGGGAGATCGCCGAAGACGGCGCGGATGTCCTGGTTCTCTGCGACGACGCCTATTTCGGGCTGTTTTACGAAGACGGCACTATCAAGGAATCCCTTTTCGGGCGGCTCGCGTCCCTGCATGAACGGGTGCTGGCGGTAAAAATCGACGGCCCCACCAAGGAGGACTATGCCTGGGGATTCAGGATGGCCTTTGTCAGTTTCGGTTCCCTGGGTTTGGACGCCGGGGGGATGGACGCGATCATCAAGAAATACATGGGAGCCATACGATCTTCCGTGTCCTGCGCCAATACCCCGGCCCAGCACCTCATGCTCAAAACTATGGGCGATCCCCGTACCGAGGCGGAGAAAGAAGGCTATTACCAGATGCTCCGCCGCCGCTACTGTGCGGTCAAACAGGTCATCAAAGAAGAAGGCGATCATCCGGTCCTCAAGCCATTGCCCTTCAATTCAGGCTACTTCATGAGTTTCCGCTGTGAAGGCGTGGGCGCGGAAATCCTTAGACGGGAACTGCTGACCCGCCACGGTATAGGCGCCATAGCGCTGGAAGAACAATACCTGCGGATAACCTTTGCCGCTCTGGACGAGGACAAAATCCCCCAGGTTTACAAAACCATCTATAGAACGGCGGAGGAAACGAGAACAGCGGAAGGAACGAAAACGGCGGAGGCTCTGAGAAACAAGGATTGATAGTATGAGCGCTCGCCCTATGATTGCCTGCCGGACCATCCTTCGCTATCCATGGCTCATCCCGGTTTTCCTGCTGTTCAGTTCCTGCGCCTTTTTGCAAGCGCCCTTGGGATTGGGAGAAACCACTGCCGCCGTCCTCTGGACAGACAGGCCTGAATTTGCCTTGTATGCCGCAAATTTCAATACCAGCCAGAGCCGCTATAAAATTGAAGTACGGTATTTTGAATCCCTGGCGCAAAAACTGACGAATACGACGGAGTATCCCGATATTGCGGTGGGAAGCTGGCTAAAAAGCGTCTCTACCCGTACCCTGTTCCGGCCCCTGGATGATCTTTTCAAGAATAAGTCCCTGGATCCCAAAGCGTTTTATTCGCAGGTCCTCGCCCTGGGCCGCATAGAAGACAAGCAATACCTGTTCCCGGTTTCATTCAATCTTCCGGCCCTGGTTGTTTCCCGGAAAAACAGCGGGCTTTTTTCCAATCTTTTCGTAACCGGTCTTGAAGAAATCAAATCTCTTGGAAAGGAGTATAACCGTAAAACCAACGGCTCTTTTTCCCGTATGGGCTTTTCCCCTTCATGGAACAACGACTTTCTCTTTGTAACCGTTGCCCTGTTCAACACCTCGTTCCGGGAAGCGTCTCCCCTTGCCTGGGACCCCCAGGCCCTGGACCAGGCCATCCTCTACATCCGGGACTGGATAGAGGAGGTAAATGGCGGCGTTGATGCGGAAGACGACTTTATCTTCAAATATTTCTACGAGCCCCCCTCAAAATTGGCCATAGCGGAGCGGATTCTTTTTACGTACATGGACAGTTCTGAATTCTTTATTCTGAACGATGAACAGCGGTCCGGCCTTGATTTTCGCTGGATTGCGGAAAATGATACCATCCCCCTGCTGGAAGATACGACATATTTTGGTATCTGCAAGGCTGGAAAAGCCCGGAAAGCCTCCCGCGCCTTTACCCAATGGTTTTTCCAGGAAGAAACCCAGCGGAGTTTTCTGGAACAAAGCAGAGCCAACCGGTTGAACGAAACCTTCTTTGGCATAGCCCACGGGTTCTCCGCCCTCAAAACCGTTACCGAGCAGATCTTCCCCCAATACTACCCCGGACTCCTCGGCCATGTGCCGCCGGAAACCTTTCTTTTGCCCCCCAATATCCTCCCCGGAAGATGGACGGCCATTAAAGATCAGGTTATCCTTCCCTACCTCCACGACCGCATACGCAGCCCCTCCCGGACAGAGGTCCGCACTCTGGAACGCAGCCTTGCCGACTGGCTCAGGGTCAACCGGGGATCATAATCAGATCCCGGATGGGACTTGTTCCAGAAAAATATAACTATTCAGCCGCCAAATCCGCGTAATCTGTGGACCTCTTGTGTTTTCCGTCTGCTTAACGTGTTGACAGTGGGTACCGAAAAATAAAACTTTTCTAATTTTTTTTTTCCGCAATCCGATATTGAGAGTGAGGAGTTTGAATATGACCACAAGGATAACGCCTGCCGCCGCGCTTCCCAGCATAGGATACGCAATGACCGCATCCCGGGACGGACGCACGTCCCTTCCGGTGGCGCCGATCAATTATATCTATTCTCAGTTCAGGCATGTTTTTGGCGTACCAGCTCCTGAAGGGGTTCGGGGGGTAACCATCAATAAACTCAAAATCCTGGATGTTTTGATCGAACAGCTCAACCAGATAAAGAAGCAGCCCACAGCGGCGGGCCTTGATTCTTCCCCGTCGGAGGACCGGATAGACGCCCTTATTGAACAGTACCGTTCCCAAATCCGCCAGGCCCAGGCCGCCAGCATGGCCATGCCCTACAAGCCCCATGTTGCGGTTCCAGCAGGGGCGCTCTTCAATCTGGTTGCCTGACGCCGGTTTGCTTCGGACCGTGCAGGAGCCGCAACGTTTGGGGTACAAGGAACGTCTGCGTTCCCGAGCGCCTGCGTTCCCCCTTGCTAGGCCTTCCCTATTTTTGTACTATTATTAGAGAGAGAATAGAGAAATTAATCTATCGAGTATTGATTTCCCCTGTTTACTTTTTATATAATGCAAGGAGTTTCCATGAAAGTAGAAGAACTAAAACACGCCGGGTTACGGGCGTGGATTGAGGAGGCGGCGGCCCTTATGTCCCCCGACGCTGTGGAAGTCTGCGACGGTTCCCAGGCCGAGTATGACCGGATGATCCAGATCACCCTTGACGCGGGCCTGGCTACCCCCTTAAAAAAGCGCCCCAACAGTTTCCTGTTCCGCTCTGATCCCTCCGATGTAGCCCGTGTGGAAAATCGTACCTATATTGCCAGCAACAGCCAGGACGACGCCGGCCCGACCAATAACTGGGAGGATCCGGTGAAATTGAAAGAGACGATGACGGAGCTTTACCGGGACAGCATGAAGGGCCGGACCATGTACGTCATCCCCTTCTCTATGGGCCCGGTGGGATCGGACATTGCCAAGATCGGCATTGAGATCACCGACTCCCCCTATGTTGTGGCGAATATGCATATCATGACGAGGGTGGGGACCAGGGTTCTGGATGTATTGGGGGCCGATGGCTTCTATGTGCCATGCTACCACTCGGTTGGCAAGCCCCTGGGCCCGGGCGAAAAGGACAATGGCAAGTGGCCCTGCGCCCCCATGGAACACAAATACATCAGCCACTTCCCCGAAACCCGGGAAATCTGGTCCTACGGCTCAGGCTACGGCGGCAACGCCCTCTTGGGGAAGAAGTGCCTGGCCTTGCGTATCGCTTCGGTCCTGGCCCGGGACGAAGGCTGGCTTGCGGAGCACATGCTCATCCTCAAGATCACCAACCCCCAGGGTGTTGTAAAGTACATCACCGGCGCGTTCCCCTCGGCCTGCGGCAAGACCAACCTTGCCATGCTCATCCCCACCCTTCCCGGCTGGAAGGTTCAGACTGTGGGCGACGACATTGCCTGGATGAAGTTCGGTCCCGACGGGCGCCTTTACGCCATCAACCCCGAAGCGGGCTTCTTTGGCGTTGCCCCGGGAACCAACAATGAGTCCAACCTTAACGCCATGGAATCCATCAAGCAGAACACCATCTTCACCAACTGCGGCCTTACCGAAGACGGCGACATCTGGTGGGAGATGATAGGTCACGGCGCTCCGGGCAAAGAGATCATCGACTGGAAAGGGGTAAAACGCCCGGCCCCCCAGACCGACAAGAGCCCCAAGGGTGAAGAAATCGCCCATCCCAATGCCCGGTTTACCGCCCCGGCGCGGCAGTGTCCGGTTATCGCCCCGGAATGGGAAGACCCCAAAGGGGTACCCATCAGCGCCTTCCTTTTCGGCGGACGCCGGCCCAGCACCATTCCCCTGGTAAACCAGAGCAAGAACTGGATCCACGGCGTGTTCATGGGTTCCATCACCGGCTCAGAAGTAACCGCCGCAGTCATCTCCGATCAGGTCGGTCAGGTTCGCCGGGACCCCTTTGCCATGCTTCCCTTCTGCGGTTATCACATGGGCGACTACTTCAAGCACTGGATCAACATAGGTCAAACCCACGACGAGAGCAAGCTGCCCAAGATCTTCTTTGTCAACTGGTTCCGTAAGGACGCGAAGGGCGCGTTCATGTGGCCTGGGTACGGTGAAAACTCCAGAGTCCTGGCCTGGATCTTTGACCGGTGCGATGACAAAGACAACTTTGTGGAAACCCCCATCGGCAATCTTCCCAAACCGGATGCCATTGAGCCTCCCAAGGGAATCAGTCCCGAGGCGATGAAGGAACTCTGCTCCGTGGACATTGAAGGATGGAAGAAGGAAATCGCCGACGTCAGGCAGAATCACTATCCCAAGTTCGGCGACAAGCTCCCGAAAGAGCTGTATGCAGAACTGGACGCTATCGAGAAGCGACTTAACGGATAATAGGGGGGAAGTTTCTCCCTACGCCCCAAGGCTGCGGGCTCCCCCGCAGCCCCCTTCCCAAAAGTTTTGGAACAGCTTCTTAATTCCACTCCATGTGGGGCGATTCGGGGGCGGCTTTTTCGTCCATATTCCGCAGGCGGCGTGAAATGTCCCGTGCAAGATTCATGATGATCAGGGCAAAGGCTTTAATATCGTTTTTGTAGATTTGGCGCAGGTTACGATGCGAGATAGACATTACCTTTGTCGGCGTCATGGCTTTGATGGTTGCCGCCGAGGGCATCACGTCCAGAACTTCCATTTCTCCGAAAGTATCCCCTTCTCTAAATTGACAGAGGGTGATCCCTCGCTTCATTGCCGTTACGCTGCCTTCAAGAATAAAGTGTATCTTGTCATTGAGGTCTCCTTCGGTGATAATGGCGTCTCCCGCCTTATAGGTTTCCTGTTCCATAAGGGGAATAAGTGCGTTGACTTGCTCCTCTAAGAGACCGCCAAAAAGGGAATAGTTTTGCAACGCTGAAGATTTTATCATACCGTTATATTATGAAGACGATTATTCTTGTTCGTCAAGTGAGCGGTCTTCTTTTCATAGATCAAGGTACACAACATGATTGCCTGCGCCGTCAAGAGTTTCCAACTCTCGCTTAAGCGTCTTGAAAAATGTTTCCGCACAGGCGTTATCCCAGCAGTTCCCCTCCTCCCTCCTCAGTGTTTCCCTCATCCGGGGGCTGCCATACCGGTAGTATAAGCAGCAGGAAGCATATAAGCCGGTACGGCTGTGTGCGATACGGAAGACCGCGGAGGCGTCGGACCAAAGGTC
>JAIRLK010000217.1 GCA_031259515.1 Treponema sp.
CGTTGCCGGCGCTTTCCCCCGCAGGCGGCTGAATCGTTACAAAAATTCCTGCCCTTGAATTCCGCCCTTAATCCCGGTTATTATAACCAGGAAGCGAAAAGGAGCGAAGCAGGATGGCGAAATATCCCTTTGAAACAATAGAACCAAAATGGCAGCGGTATTGGGAGGAGCGAAAGACCTTCAAAGCCCTGGAAGACCCCGCGATCCCTAAAGAAAAGCGCCGCTATGTGTTGGATATGTTCCCCTACCCTTCCGCCCAGGGACTCCATGTAGGCCACCCCGAGGGCTATACGGCTACGGATATCTACTGCCGCTACCTGAGAATGAAGGGGTACAATGTGCTGCACCCTATGGGTTTCGATGCCTTCGGGCTCCCGGCGGAAAATTACGCCATCAAGACCGGAACCCACCCGGCGGTAACTACCGCGGCGTACATCAGGAAGTTCCGCTCCCAGATTAAGGCCCTGGGCTTTTCCTACGACTGGGACCGGGAGGTGGACACCTCCAGCCCGGAATATTACCGCTGGACCCAGTGGATATTCCTCAAACTCTTTGAAAAAGGCCTGGCTTACGAGGCGGAAAGTCCCATCAACTGGTGCCCTTCCTGCAAGACCGGCCTTGCCAACGAGGAAGTGAAAGACGGGGTCTGCGAACGCTGCGGGACCCGGGTAACCAGGAAGCGCATACGCCAGTGGATACTGAAGATCACCGCCTATGCGGAACGGCTTCTTGCGGATTTGGACGGCCTAGACTGGCCGGAACCGGTAAAGCTGATGCAGAGGAACTGGATAGGCCGCTCGGAAGGCGCCAATGTAACCTTCAAAATTGAGGGCTTTGATGATGAGCTTGAGATTTACACCACCCGGCCGGACACCCTCTTCGGCGTAACCTACATGGTCCTTTCCCCGGAACATCCGCTGGTGGAAAAGATCGCCGCGGCGGAGCGGAAGGAGGCGGTTACGGCCTACCTTGAGGCGGCGGCTAAGAAGAGCGACCTTGAACGGACCGATCTGGCCAAAGAAAAAACCGGCGTCTTTTCCGGCGCTTACGCGATAAATCCCGCGAATGGGACACGAATCCCCATCTGGATAGCGGATTACGTCCTTATCTCCTACGGAACCGGCGCCATCATGGCCGTACCCGCCCACGACGAACGGGACTGGGAATTCGCCAAGACCTTCAATCTTCCTATTATACAAGTTGCAACGGATTCGCCGCCGGATGGTTCAAACGGACCGGAGGGCGATTATTCCGCAGAGCCCGCCGCATGTACCGCCGGCGACGGCTGGGCGGTGAATTCCGGGGAGTTCACCGGCCTTCCCACCAAGGAAGCGATTCGCCGGATTACCGCCTTTTTGGAAGAGCGGGGCATAGGGAAGAAGACGGTAAACTACAAGCTGCGGGATTGGATCTTTAGCCGCCAGCGGTACTGGGGGGAGCCCATTCCTATCGTACACTGTGAAACCTGCGGTAATGTGGCCATACCTGAAAGCGAGCTTCCCCTGAAGCTCCCGGAGGTACAGTCCTATGTTCCAACCGGAACCGGGGAGTCTCCCCTGGCCATGATTCATGACTGGGTGAACACCGTCTGTCCCAAGTGCGGCGGTCCGGCCAGGCGGGAAACCAACACCATGCCCCAATGGGCGGGTTCCTGCTGGTACTACCTCCGTTACCTGGACCCCCATAACGACGGCGCTTTCGCCGCTAAAGAAGCGGTGGATTACTGGGCGCCGGTGGATCTCTATGTGGGCGGTACGGAACACGCGGTACTCCATCTCCTCTACAGCCGGTTCTGGCACAAGGTCCTCTACGACCTGGGCCTGGTAAACACGCCGGAGCCTTTCCAGCGGCTGGTAAACCAGGGGATGATCCTGGGGGAAGACAACCAGAAGATGAGCAAAAGCCGGGGAAACGTGATCAACCCTGACGACATCATCCATCAATACGGGGCGGACGCTATGCGGCTCTACGAGATGTTCATGGGCCCTCTGGAAGTGAGCAAGCCCTGGATAACCTCGGGGCTTATTGGGGTGTCCCGGTTCCTGGAGCGGCTTTGGGCGATTGGGGAAAAGCCGCTTACCGAAGACATGACGGGACGCGGCGATCTCCTCAGACTGCTCCACAAAACCATTAAGAAGGTAAGCGCCGATACCGCAAGCCTCAACTTCAACACCGCCATCAGTCAGATGATGATCTACTCCAACGAGCTGGCGAAGCTGGAAGCGATTCCCCGCCCGCTCTGGGAACCGCTGGCGCTCATGATCGGCGTTTACGCGCCCCATCTGGGAGAGGAACTGTGGGAGAAACTTGGCCGCCGGGAATCGGTGACCAAGGCGGCATGGCCCGCCTATGATGAGGCCCTTACCGCCGACCGGGAAGTTACCATCGTGGTCCAGGTGAATGGGAAGATACGGGACAAGTTTATCGTTCCCGCAGAAACCGGCAGGGAAGCGCTTGAAAAACAGGCGCTGTCCCTGCCGGGGGTTCTCAAGTGGACGGCAGGACGAACTATGGCGAAGGTTATTACCGTTCCGGGTAAACTCGTAAATATTGTTGTTAAATGAGGCTGTTCCATCGAACCGGAGGTTCGCACCCTGCGCGTTTAGCGCACAGTCACTTAATTTTGGAACAGGCTCAAATGAAAGGGGTGATAAAATAAAATGGTATTTTTTCGTTGCAGGCTTAAAGGGCGTGTCCTTAAAAATCACATCGTCTTTCCGCCGGTACTCTGTTTCGGATGGAGCCAGAACGGAGAGGTGACCAGGGAACATCTGGAGCACTACCGGAACGTCGCCGGCGGAGGGGTGGGGCTTATCATTTCTGAAGTTACCTGTATTGACGCCGGAGCGCGGATCGATCCCAGCCAGCTTGGGATATGGTCTGACGAATTTATCGGAGGTTACCGCGATCTCGCGCGTATCTGCCATGACGAAGGCGTTCCGGTGATGGCTCAAATTCAGCATGGAGGCGTTAAAACTATTACCGGGACGCCGGTTATCCCCAGTAAACTAACGGAAGGGGAGATCGCCGCCGCCGGGCTCGAGCACAAGATAAACGCGGTCCGGGCCAGGGAACTTGAGACGGAGGAGATCGCGGCGATAGCGGCTCAGTTTACGGATGCCGCGAAACGTCTGAAAGAAGCGGGGCTTGACGGGGTAGAAATCCACGGGGCCCACGGCTTCCTCCTGAGCTACTTCTTATCTTCGATTACCAACAAACGGAAAGATGAATACGGCGGCAGCCTGGAGAACCGGGCGCGCCTGATTACCAACATCATGAAGGCTGTGCGCCGGGAATGCGGGGAAGACTTCATCATAGGCATCAGGTACGGCGGCGCTGCCCCTACCCTGGAGGATGGAATAGAATTCGCGAAAATCTTTGAAGGGGCGGGATGCGACATCCTCCATATCTCCACCGGGGCGACGCCTAAGGACGCGGTAACGGTTCCGGAAAAATACGAGGAGTTCACCTTCCCCGTCTATACCGCCATAGAAATCAAAAAACACGTCTCTATCCCGGTGATTGCTTCCAACAGCGTCGGCACGATAGACCAGGCCAAGATCCTGGTAAACGGGGGTCTCGTGGATTTCACGGCCTTTGCCCGGAACATCCTGGCGGATTACCGTTGGCCGCAAAAAACCGAGCGGGGTTTGGAAATAACCCGTTGCCTGCGGTGCAAAACCTGCCGCTGGTTCAAGAGGGCGCTGACTGAGTGCCTCGCCCGGCGCGGTTAATTTTCATTCTTCATCGCCGTCCTTCTGTCCCGGACCCGGGCTAACCGCTCCTGTAAGCCTTCTTCCTGCCCTTCCGCAATAAGTTGCTTGAGGGCATCCAGGCTCCCTTCAAACTGATCGATGCGGCGCAGTAATTCCACCCGGTTCTCCAGGAAAAGTTCCGTCCACATGGGGACGTTAAGCATGGCGATACGGGTAAGGTCCTCGAAACTGCCGCCGCCGAAGCGGGTAATGGCCGTATCGGCCTCGCAGTCGATGAGGGCGGCGGCAATTACATGGCAGAGCTGGCTTGTAAAGGCGATCTTCCGGTCGTGTTCCTCCGGGTCGGTGCGGGTAACACGGCCAAACCCCAGGCGGAGGATAAGGTCCTCAAGGTATCGCAGATTTTCCGGTTTATTGCGCCTTAGAGGGGTAAGGATGTAGTTCTTCCCGCGAAAGTCGCAGCGCTCCGCATTGGCGAACCCGCCCTGTTCGCTCCCGGCCATAGGATGACCGGGGATAAAGTCCAGGTCCTCCCGCAGGTCCTTTTCCATGACGGCGGAAATAGCGCCCTTGATTCCGGCTATATCGGTGATGAGGGCGCCGCTCTTGAAGGCGGCCATGTGGTCCTTCATAAACCGCAACAAGGTCGAAGGGTTTAGGCAGAGGAACACCAGGTCGCACTCCCTCAGCATAGTTTCCGCTTCGGTGAAGCTCTCGTCAATAAGGCCGGACCCCAGCGCGGCGGACAGAACGTCCGCCTTTGTATCGCAGGCGAAAAGGCTGCCGTCCACGCCGGACGCGGGGAGGATGCCCCGGTTCCGCAGGGCCAGGGCTATCGCGCCACCCATAAGTCCCAGGCCCACGATTCCCAGGGTACACTGTTCAATCGGTTTCATCGGTCCGCCTACACTGCCTTGCCTTCGACAGCGGCGTACTTCCGTAAAACATCCATGAGGGAACTGAAGGCGGCGGGGGTGATGGACTGTTCTCCATCGCAGAGGGCGGCCTCCGGGTTGTTGTGGACCTCCACGATAAGGCCGTCAGCGCCGGCGGCGATGGCGGCTTTGGCCATGGCGGGGACCATCCAGGCCAGGCCCGTGGCGTGGCTGGGGTCCACGATGACCGGCAGGTGGCTCTGCTTCTTCAGGGCCGGGATGGCGGAAAGGTCCAGGGTATTCCGGGTGAAGGTGTCGAAGGTCCGGATGCCCCGTTCGCAGAGGATGACTTGGCCGTTACCCCCCGCCATGATATATTCCGCCGCCATGAGGACCTCGGTAATCGTGGCGGCCAGTCCCCGTTTAAGGAGGATGGGCTTACGGCAACGGCCCAACTCTTTGAGGAGGGTGAAGTTCTGCATGTTCCGCGCTCCTACCTGGATGACATCTACCCCGTCAAAAACCTCAAGCTGATGAATCGCCATGAGTTCCGTTACAATGGGAAGGCCGGTCTCCTTTTTGGCCTCCAGAAGTAAATCCAGGCCCTCACAGCCCAGGCCCTGGAAACTGTAGGGACTGGTCCTGGGTTTGAAGGCCCCGCCCCTCAGAAACCCCGCCCCCGCCTTCTTTACCGCCATTGCAATGCCGACGATCTGGTCCCGGTTCTCCACCGAGCAGGGACCGGCGATGATCCCCAGATGCCCGCCTCCTATATACCGGGCCGTCCCGCCGGATCCGGAAATGGCAAGACGGGTGTCATGAGGATGAAAGAGCCGGTTTGCCCGTTTATAGGGTTCCTGCACCCGTATTACCTTGTCCACCAGGTGATGAGCCAAAAGACTTTCCTCATCTATCCCTGAAGTGTCCCCCACAAGACCCAACACCGTCTGGCTCATCCCTTCTGAAAAGTGGATTTTCACGCCCTGTTTTTCCAGGGTCCCCGCAAACCAGTGAACTTCTTCCCTATTGGCCCCCGGCTTCATCACTACAATCATGCAAAGCTCCTTTGCTCCCGCAAAAATTTTTTGAACACAAAAAAAGGGGGCTCCGCGTTACCCGCAGAGCCCCCTGTGTTACCAGGTTTACCGGTGTTTCAGGGTTTTAATCCCGAAACACCGGATTCCGCAGGTTTGAGGAAACAACATAGTAATACCAAAATGAGAAGAAGGCCGGCACAGCGCTAAAGGTAGTATCGTATCTGCAACCTACGGAATTCATATACGTATTCTCTACAAACCACAAAAAAGATCAATCCCTCTATACAGGGGTCCGGGGACCAAGGCCCCTTAACGGGGGCGGCCCGTAGCGTAGTACGGGCGCAGAGGCCGGACTTGCGGGGCACCTCTGCGGCTTCCCCCTCCACCTTAAACGGCTCATTCCTCCCACAGCCAGGTGGAAAGATACCGTTCCCCCGTGTCCGGCAGAACCGCCACGATGGTCTTGCCCGTGTTTTCGGGCCGCAGGGATACGGTAAGGGCCGCTTCCAGGACCGAGCCGGAGGATATCCCTACCAGTATGCCTTCTTCCTTGGCAAGACACCGGGCCGCCGCGCCGGCTTTTACGTCGTCGGTAAGGTAGATCTCATCCACCAGATTTTTGTCGTATACCAGGGGAACGAAACCCGCCCCTATGCCCTGGATCTTGTGGGGGCCGGGCTGTCCGCCGGAGAGGACCGGGGAGGCGGCGGGTTCCACCGCGATGACCTTGATTGACGGCTTCTGGGCTTTCAAAAATTTGCCCGCCCCGCTGATAGTACCCCCCGTACCGACCCCGCCTATAAGGATGTCCACCGCTCCATTGGTGTCTTCCCATATTTCAGGTCCCGTGGTTTTCTCGTGAACAGCCGGATTAGCGGGGTTGTTGAACTGCTGGGGGATGAAGGAATTGGGGATGGAAGCCGCCAGTTCCTCCGCTTTGGCAATGGCGCCCTTCATGCCCTTGGCCCCTTCGGTCAGTTCCAGCTCCGCTCCCAGGGCCTTGAGCAGCTTGCGGCGCTCAATACTCATGGTCTCCGGCATGGTCAGGATGATGCGGTACCCCTTGACCGCCGCCACGTACGCCAAGCCTATGCCGGTGTTACCGCTGGTAGGCTCAATGATAACCGTCCCCTCTTTGATCCTGCCGTCTTGTTCCGCCGCTTCTATAAGGGAAAGGGCTATACGGTCCTTAACGCTGGAAAAAGGATTGAAGCTTTCCAGCTTGACATACACGACAGCCCCGCCCTCGTTCAGCTTATTAATCTTCACCAGCGGGGTATTCCCGATGAGGTCCGTAATCTTATCTACTCTTGCCATAATTCTAGCCTCCAAACAACCATTTCTTAGTATTTTGATAGGGATTATATCGAATTCTGGGGAAATTGTCAAGACGCCGCATTGCCTAATTGCCTAATCAGCAATATAACGCCCCATACTTTATGGCTCACCATCACTGTATGTTTTTTATGTCCTGCTGTGCTATACTTAAACCATGAAAATTGATGATTCTGTAGTAACGGAAAACCTGGCGGAACTAGCCCGGCGTTTGGCGCAAACTAACGACCAAAGACTGATTGGAGACTTCTTGCACTGCCTCCTGACCCCTTCCGAGATTGCGGACATAGCTGCCCGTTGGGCCCTGGTCAAGGCCCTGGACAAAAAGATACCCCAGCGGGAAATTTCAGAGACCCTGGGGCTTTCTCTGTGCAAAATTACCCGGGGATCACGAGAACTAAAGAAGCCAAATTCGGCTTTTAAGCGCATGTTGGAACTTCCGGACCAGGAGCCTGCTGCACGGGTGGATTTTTTGCATGAAGATGCAAAAAATCCCGATTAACGGGGCTCTTACATAATAACGGTAATACCCAGGGCTTTGAGTTTTTTAACATAGTCGCCGGGTCTTTTGTCGTCGGTGACGAGGTAATTAATTTTTTGCAGGCAGTTCAGGGAGGCGAAGTATATTTTTTCAATTTTGCTTGAGTCCGCCAGAAGGAAAACCGTCTTTGCGGAATCGATCATCGCCTGTTTAAGCGGTATGTCCGAAATGCCTGGATAGGTAAGACCCGCGGTAAGGGAAAAGCCGCCGGCGGCGAGGAAAAGTTTTTCCACATAAATGTCTTTGAATACCGCCGCCGCCTTTTCACCGGTTACCGAGAGGGTCGGCGCTTTGAGTTCCCCTCCGGTAAGCATGATGTGGTTGGTGGGTTCCGCGCCGAGGATAAGGGTGATGTTGATGGCCGAAGTGATTATATTGAGGTTCTTCCGGTCAACGATACATTTGGCAAGCTCTGTCAGGGTAGAGCCGGAATCAAGAATGATACTATTCCCGGATTTGATAAATTCAGCCGCCTTTGCGCCAATCCTCCGCTTTTCCTCCATATGTTCCAGGTGTTCCAGGGTAAGTTTACCGGTAAAAGAGGAAAAGTCCGCTATAAAAGCGCCGCCGTGCTGACGGGTGATGGAATGGGTTTTTTCAAGAGATTCCAGGTCCTGGCGAATCGTCGGCTCCGACACCTGAAAAAGGACGCTTAACTCCTGCACCCTGCAACTGCCGTTTTCCCGAAGCAACGCTAAAATTTTTTCCCGCCTTTGTTCTTGAAACATGACATCAGCATACCGAATTTATCTAAGATTTGCCAGAGCTTCTATAGAACGAATTATTCCAGGAGCGTCAAGGCCGAAAATTTTTTTATTAAAAGCGGGGGTGGCATTTTTTGTGTAGCTCCCTTCAGGAACGCCAAGCCTCAAAAGCCGCGCGCTTAAACCCTTTTCCGCAATCAGTTCAGCCGCGAGACTGCCGCAGCCGCCGTGAGTCGAATGCTGCTCCACCGTCAAAACCCGTCCGGTTCTCCCTATGGAATCCGCGAGTGTATCCCCCGCAAAAGGCCGGACAGAACTTACCGCGAAGATATCCATGGAAAACCGGTTTTTGAGCAAGGCCGCCGCTTCCAGGGCGTCGTGGACTGCGGTTCCCAAACAGATAAGGGTAAGGTCCTTTCCCTGAGCAGCCTGCACCGG
>JAIRLK010000280.1 GCA_031259515.1 Treponema sp.
GTGGGGATGGTAAACCCGGGAATACGAATTTTTAGCGGAGGAAGCCTATGCGTACCCTTTTTCATCATGTTACGGTTTACCGGAATCGGGGAACCTTTGATCAGGCGGTCCTGGTTGACGGGGATACTATACGCGGAACGGGAACCGAAGCGGAGATGACCGCCCTGGCCGCATCCCTGGGTACGGTGGAAAGGATAGACGGACGGGGAGGGCTCCTTCTGCCGGGTTTCCACGATTCACACCTTCATCTAAGGCATTTCGGCTCCACGGTACACGAGATCGATGTCCGGGGGGTTTCGTCTATAGGCGGCCTGGTGGAAAAGGGGAGGGCCGACTTGGAACGCATTGCCCCTGAACCGGGCTCTGTGGTCCATGGCGGCGGATGGAACCAGGAGGATTTTCAGGACCGGGCCGGAGAATCCCCCCTCAACCGGTATCCTACCCGGCGCGATCTGGACCGCATAACCACCCGCCACGCCCTCATCCTGGAACGGATCTGCGGGCATACGGTTTGCTGCAATACCAAAGCCCTGGAAATGGCAGAGGGAGCGGGTCTGGAGAAGCTCCTTATGGGAAACAGCGCGGAACGGGACGGCGCGGGCAAACCTCTGGGCATCTTCTACGAGCAAGCCGCCTTCACCTTATGCCAACGGCTTATCCTTCCCTTTACCCGCGCCCAGCTCCGTTCCCAGGTCGAATACGGGATAGCCCGCGCCCTCACGCTTGGCGTTACTTCTATTGATACTAACGACGTGTTCGACGACAACTGGGATCAGATTATGGGCGCCTACCGGAGCGTTCTGGATGAAGGGAAGTATCCTATCCGGGTGGGTTTGCAGTGCCACCTCACCAAAAAGGCCCTTCTTGATGAGTTTTGCCGCCGGGGTTGGATTACCGGGATAACCCTGGGCCACCCGCTCCTGAAAATGGGCGCTTTGAAGCTCTTTGCCGACGGAACCCTGGGTTCCCGGACCGCCTGCCTGTCAAGCCCCTACGCCGATGATCCCGGTAACCAGGGCTTACAGGCCATGAGCGGGCCGGCTATGGACGCGGCGGTTAAGGACGGGGATGATCGGGGTTTCCAGGTCATAGTCCACGCCATAGGGGACGCCGCCGCAGACCAGGTTCTCCGCTCCTTTGAGGCCGTTATGTCCCCCGGCCATAACCCCCGCCGCCACGGACTTGTCCACTGCGAGGTCATGAGCGAAGCCCTCCTGGACCGCATGGCCCGGAACAACATCGCCGCCTTTGTACAGCCGGCGTTCCTGACCCACGACATCTTCTTCGCGGAAAGCAGGCTGGGACGCAAACGGGCGCGGTACCTCCTGCCTTGCGCTTCCCTGGCCCGGCGGGGTATACCCACCGGGTACGGTACCGACTGCCCGGTGGAGTCCTTGAACCCCTTGCAGGGCATAGCCTGTGCCGTCCTGCGTCGGCCTCCAGTCCCCGACGGAGCGGACACGGACGGTTTTTTCCCGGAGGAGCGGGTGGATCGGTACACCGCTGTGGACGCCTATACCCACGGCAGCGCCCAGGTTACCGGGGAAGACAGCCATAAAGGCCGGATACAGCCGGGGCGCTTGGCCGATCTTGTCCTATTGGACCGGGACATCTTCACGGTCCCCGCCGATGAGATTCCCGCGGCGAAAGTCTTACTCACCATGGTGGGGGGAGCGATAGCCTTTCGCGGTTAGGGAGGGCTATCCGCGGCGAATTAATTCAGTTCGGGACAGAATAATCGGAGTTCTGAACAGAACAACCGGGGGTGAGGAACTCCGGCGCGGTGATGCGGAACAGCCTGTGGAAGACGGATTTTGCAAACCGGCTCTTCAGGACTGGCGGCCGGGACGGCCTTCCCGGTGGGTTTCTACCGTACAGGTACGCAGGGCCTCCTCAATGAGTCCGGTAAGGTCAAGTTTTTCGTAGAGTGCTTCCGATTCTCTGGGCGTACCCCGTAAAACCGGATGGAGAGGACTGAAGATGACGCAACAGTCCGCGTAGGGGAGGATGGATGTGGCGTAAGCGCCTATGGCTTCGGATTTCCTGATGATGTCTTCTTTGTCCATACCGATAAGGGGCCGCAGGACCGGCAGGCGTATACGGCTTTGGGCGCAGGTCAGATTTTCTATCGTTTGGCTTGCCACCTGGGAAAGACTCTCGCCGGTGATCAGGCATTTAAGGCCCGTCTTTTGGGCCAGCTTTTCCGCACAGTCCATCATCGCCATTCTCAGGAGGACCGTGGACCAGGGTTCAGGAGCCCGCTCTTTAACGCGGAGCTGGACCGCCGTAAAACCCACGGTGTAGAGCTTGATCCCCAGGGCGTAGCGGCTCAGTATCTCCGCCAGGCGCGCCGCCTTTTGCCGGGCCTCTTCGGAGGTGTAGGGGTAGGCGTGGAAGTATACGGCGTCTACCTTCATGCCCCGGGATAACATCATAAAGCCCGCCACCGGGGAATCAATGCCCCCGGACAGGAGGAGGAGCCCCCTGCCCGCGGTTCCTACCGGCAGCCCTCTCAAGCCCCGATGTTCCATCCCGTATACATAGGCCCGGTCCCTGATTTCAACGTTGATGATGGTCTGGGGCTTGTGGACATCCACCCTCAGATCCGGCCAGACATCCAGAATCGCCGCTCCTCCCCGGCTGCGGATGCCGTAGGAATCCCAGGGGAAGCTCTTATCGGTTCTTCGGGCTTCAATCTTGAAGGTCCTGATCCCGGCGGCGTAACATTCACCGGCGGTTTCCGTACAGGCGTGAAGGACTTCTTCCGGGGTTTTGCCGCAGACCCGGGTTTTGGCCCAGCCCGAGATGCCGATAAGCCGGGACAGGGCTTCCTCTACCTTTTCCGCGCCGTCTTCCGAGCTGTGAACAAAATAACGGCCCTGGGCGGGACTCACCGCCGCCCCGGTAAAGCGGAGGAGGGCTTCCAGATTGCGTATAAGGACCCGCTCAAATTCCCGCTTATTTCCCCCTTTAAGGGTGAGTTCTCCGGGTTTCAATAAATAGGTACGCGGTAAACCGTTTTTGTTTTCCATACGGATCCGGACACCGGCTCAGAGCGTCCGCAGTATCCGGGCGATCTCCTCAAGGAGGGCCTCAATATCTTCCATAACAGTCCCCCAGCCCTGGGAAATCCGTATTCCCTCGAAAGCCGTGGTCTTGTCCACTCCCATAGCGGCCAGGACGGGTCTGATCTGTTCGCCGGAGGAACAGGCGGAGCCGGTGGACACCGCGAAACCCGCGTCGTCCAGAGACCGGGCCATCACCTCCCCAGGGATGCCCCGAAAGGATGCCTGGAGTATGTAGGGGGAAAAACGGCGGTCCTCTTCCTCCCGGTCTTGGGGGATCAGGGTACACCGGGGCAGGGATTTGAGGGCGGCTATTAGGACCTTCCACCGGGCGGCGGCTTGTTCGTACCCGGCGGCCGCGGCTTCAAGGGGGAACCGGCGTTCCAGACATTCTGCCAGGGCCAGGGCGCCGGCGGTGTTTTCCGTTCCCGGCCGTATGCGTCCCTCCTGGCCGCCGCCGGCGCAGAGGGTTTCCAGGGGCTTCCGCAGGTACAGGAGGCCTATGCCCCGAGGCCCCCCCAGCTTATGAGCGCTTAAAGAGGCGGAATCCACATCCCAGGATCGCAGGTCCACCGGCATCTTCCCCGCCGCCTGAACCAGATCGCAGTGGAAGTGTATGGGAGCGCCCCCGGCCTTGCGTAAG
Source organism: Treponema sp. (assembly GCA_031259515.1). Classification (GTDB taxonomy): domain Bacteria; phylum Spirochaetota; class Spirochaetia; order Treponematales; family Breznakiellaceae; genus JAIRLK01. Next base: position 3,709 of record JAIRLK010000280.1, read on the forward strand.
ACCTCCGCCAGGCCCGGCATATCCATTGCCGCGCCGGTTTCGTTGTTTACCGCCATGATCGCCGCGATACGGGGATCTTCCGCCTTGTTCAGGGCCGCTTCCAGAGTTTTCCCCGACACCCGGCCGTCCTGCTCTACTTCGATAAGGGTAAAGGGCTTTCCCAGGCGTTCCAGGGCTGCGGCGTTTTCCCGGACCGAAGGATGCTCCACGGCGGAGACCAGAACGCCGCCTGCGCCGGGGCGGTTTTGCCTGCGGAGCAGGGAATGGAGGACGATGGCGTTGGATTCGGTTCCCCCGGAGGTGAAGAAAATCTCTTCCGGGGCGGCCCCTAAGGCGAGGGCGCACCGGCGGCGGGCGTCTTCCAGGGCGGCCTTGGCCTCCCGGCCTTCGGCATGTTTGGAAGAAGGGTTCCCAAAGGGAAAGACGTTTGAAGGGAAGACATCGGGGATTGCCGCAGCGGCCCAATCAAAGTAATATCGGCGTTTCATACTAGATATCCTCGCGGGAAAATCAGGAGGAACCGGTTTTCCCGGCATCCCGCCCGGCCTGCAGATTCTTGTGTCTGTTCAAAAAGTGAATGGCCGTAAAAAAAATGATGGCGATGAGGAGGGAGCAGCCTAAGAAGGTCAGGGATATACTCAGGCGGTTCTGAAATTTGACCGCGAGAAACACCAATATCCCCAGGATTATCTGCAAACTGTAGAGAACCCCATCAACGCCCCAGGCGTTAAGGCCCATGTTCATCAATTTATGGTGAACATGGGCCTTGTCGGGGCTGTCTATGGGCCGTCCATCCCTAAGACGCCGCCATACGGCGGAAACCATGTCCAGGATGGGGATGAGGAGCAGGGCGGCGACATAGGGGATAGGAAGGCTCAACCGGGTAGTTCCCTGGTCAAGGAGGGGCAGGATCGCCAGGGTAAAGCCCAGGAACTGACTTCCCCCGTCCCCCATAAATATCTTCGCCTGGGGAATGGGCAGGTTGAAAACCAGGAACCCGCCGATAGCCGCAGCCAAACTCACGCAGAAAAGGGTAATCGAACCGTTGGTGGTAAAGGACGCGAAAATAACGGCGTAGGTCAGGGCGATAATGGCCGAAACGCCCCCGGCAAGGCCGTCAACCCCGTCGATGAAATTGATGGCGTTAGTAAGGCCCACGATCCACAGGAAGGAAAGAGGGATTCTGAGCCAGGTAAGCATCAAAAAGTTATCGTTGAAAGTAAATAGATGCTGGAACACATACGCGGGGATGACCACCAGGAGGCCCGCGATACATTGGATAAGCAGTTTAGTCTTGGAAGCCAGGGTATAAAAGTCATCAAAGATGCCGCATACCAGGGTAATGCACAAACCTATGAACACCGGAATAAAACGGATGCCTACATGAACCTCCGTTCTGGCAAAGATAAGGATCATGGAAACGATGATAAACACCGCGGAAAACCCTACGCCCCCCAGACGCGGGACATCTCCGGTATGGATCTTGCGTTCGTCAATCTTGTCATACCACGCGTTTTTATGAGATATGCGGCATATCACCCATACAGTCGCAAAAGAGAATACAAAAGAAACGGCTATAACCAGAAGAACCTCTAACATGCTAGCTCCGAACAATAGTCTGATAAAATATTATAACTGAAAAAAGATAATTACAAGGGTCTACGACATAACAGGAGTTTATGGGGCTTTGCCCCTCCTGGCATCAGTACGCTATTGCTATTATCCTAAAATGATACAAAAAGGGAGGGTAAACGCAAGGCGTGTCTTGTAAAAATGGGCGAAAAATCGTATTACTCTCCTGAGGCTGTTCCGAACCTCACCTCTGGGGGGGCGTTACGGGGGCAGCGTCCCGTAGAAGAGGGGGTAGGCTGGGACCTTGGCCTGGCCGCAGGGGTCGGACTTGCGGAGCAAGTCCGCGGCTTCCCCCTCCCTGAACTTTATTTATGGAGATACGTATGCTGGTCCTCAAATTCGGAGGTACTTCGGTAGGAACTGCCGGAGCGGTGGAAAAACTTTTCGCCATTGTAAACGACCGGGATCATGGCGCTAAGGTGCGAGTGGTGGTCGTTTCCGCCCTGAGCGGGATGACCGACGGGCTCATTACCGCGGCCCGTCAGTCGGCTCGGGGAGACGGGGGCTATACCGCTATGGTGGAAGCCCTGCACGGACGGCATCGGGAGTTGGCTGCCGATCTTTTTGACGCGGGGTCCCGAGAGGCCGCCGAAGCGCTGATTGGGGAAACGTTTTCCGAGCTTTCCCGTATCCTGGACGGGGTAACAATACTCCAGGAACTGTCCCCCCGGAGTTTGGATTACATCATGAGCTTTGGGGAACGGCTTTCAGCGTCTTTGATAACCCTTTTTTTCAC
>JAIRLK010000292.1 GCA_031259515.1 Treponema sp.
CCATAACGCTAAAAGAACCCTTTAAGGAACGTGGACAGCGCCGGAATATAGGTAACGATAAGGACCACGGCAAGCTGGATGACCAGGAAGGGAAACACGTTTCGGGATGTTTCCACGAAAGATTTCTTAAACCGGTAGCTCGCCAAGAACAGGTTAAGGCCGACCGGAGGCGTCAGGAAGCCGGCTTCCATGTTGATAAGAAAGATAATTCCCAGGTGTACCGGATCTATGCCGTAGACCGCGCCCAGGGGGGAAATCAGGGGCAGAATGATCATGATGGCGGAGAATATATCTATAAGACAGCCGGTTATAAGCAGGGCGAGGTTGAGGAGCAGGAGAAACACCCACTTGGAGCGTATGGTGGTTTGCATCCATTCGGCGAAGATCACCGGGATACGGCTGTCCAGGATGTAATAGGACAGGGCCTGGGCAAGGGCAAGAATGGAAAGTATACCCCCCACGATGGGAATAGTCCGGGTAAACACCGTAAAGATGTTCTTCCGGGTTATTTCCCGGTAGATAAAGGTTTCCACGACAAAAACATAGAGTACCGCCACGGCGCTTAACTCAACCAGGGAAAAAGCGCCGGTAAAATATCCGGCGATAAGAACAAAGGGCAGGAGTATCTCTAAAAAAGACTGCCTGATCCCCCGGCCCGCTTTTTTTATGCTGAAACGCTCAATGGGGATTTTATTCTTTACCGAAATGGCAATGCCGAAGATAATGGTTGCCGCCACCAGAAGCAACCCGGGGAGGAAGCCGCCGAGAAAGAGGTGTATGGTGTTGGTTCTGGTGGCGGCTCCAACCAGGAGGATGGGCAGGCTGGGCGGGAACAGGAGGCCTATGCTGCCCGAGGCGGTAAGGAGGCCAATGGCGAATTTTTCGGGATACGGAGAAAGAACCGTGAGCAGGATTCCCCCCAGGGTAAGGATGGTAACCCCCGACGCGCCGGTAAAGGAGGTGAAGAACGCGCAGAGGATGACCGTAACAAGGATCGTACCTCCGGGAATCCATCCGAAAAAGCTCTTAAAGGTTTCCACCAGCCGCTCCCCCGCCCGGCTTTCGGAGAGGATAAAGCCCGTAAGGGCAAAGAGCGGAATCGCCGTAAGGCTGTTCTGGGTCAGGGCGGTGTATATCTGGCTTGCCACGATGTCGATTTCACCCCAGCTGCTCTGGATGAGGATGAGGGAAAATCCCCCTATGACCACAAAGATGGGGGTTCCGATAAGGGCGAGGAGCGCCAGGATGATTATCACCGGCATCCTGAGCAGTTCCGCAAAGCCCCGGAAGGCGTCGGTTAGGTCCCAGGCAAAATCCGGCAGGTCCATGCCCCACACCAACTTGAACACCGCCGGCAGAGAAAAAAAGGTTCCCAGGACCAGGGCCAAAACCGGCAGGATACGGGCCGCGCCGCCGAGACCGGTACGCCGGGCAAACCGGAAGGCGATGACGCCGTAGCCTATGGGCATCACCAGGGCGAAGACCCGGTCAGGGATAAAGCCCACCATTTGCATAGGATACAGGCCCACCCGGATGAAGGAGGCGGAACACCAGCCGAATATCGTAACCAGGAAAACCGACGCCAGGGCGGATGCCGCCATAACCGCCGCCTTTAGATTTTTGTTATCGAAAAACTGAAACAGCCCTACGGAGAGGTGATCCCCCATGCGGGTGGTTATCATCCCCGAAAGGAGGCCGAGTACCAGAAGCAGATGGGACATGAGGGGCGGCGCGGCGGGAAACCGGGCGTTAAAAACATGCCGCAGGAAGGTGTCCGCCAGGGGGATAAGGACCAGGCAGGCAAGGGAAAAATAACAGAGCCCTTCTTCAATCTTCCATAGGAGGGATCGGGGTTGTTCCTGTTTTTCCGTCATTGCGTCCATATCAGCGCACCCCCCGACGGGGTTTTAGCAAGGCTTCAATACGCTCGTACATTTTCCGGTCAAAGACGCTTCCGATCAGGGAAGGCATAACCCGGTTTGTATCGGCAAACCAGAGTTGTTCCTGTTCGGGGCTTACCTGGTTAATCACGAGGCCGTAATCCACCATGGTCTGGATAACCTGCCCCTCAAGGGCCTGGACGGAACGGTCCAGATTGGCTTCCATGCGCCGGGTAACCCGTAAAATTTCGTTTTTATACTTGTCGGGGATCATGCGCCGCCAAACCCTCCGGTCCATCATGATGGCCCCCATGAAAGGGGCTACCTGAATGGATGCCATATTCTTCGCCAGACCGAAAATCTGTAGGCCCCCGGCATTAACCGGGCTTTGATACACCGCGTCTATCTGCCCGCCCGAAAGCTGGACCAGAATCTGATTCATGGCCACCGGTACCATGTGATATCCCATGGCCTTAAAAGCGTCCATCAGTTCCGGTTCGGTTTCGCTGGTTCCCAAACGCTGGCGCTTCAAGTCCGCCGGGACATAGACCGGGCTCTTGGAAAAAAAGCGCACCCAGCCGACCTTGGACCAGGCCAGGGTAAAATACCCTTTATCTTCAAACGCTTCCTCCAGTTCCGGTTTAAGCCTGTCCAGAACCAAGTCCAATTCTTCATTGTTTCTGATGAGGAAGGGACAGCTCAAGGTCATTACCTCCGGAGAAATTAATTTAAGGCCGAAGGTACTCAGCATGGCGGCGTGGATCTGGCGGCTGTTAAGCTGCCTGAGTATGTCCGCCTCGCCGGCCTTTACATTATGCCTGACGTCAAGTATGACCTCGTTGTTGGTAATCCGGGCCCATTCAGCGGCCATGTCGTCTAAGAGCTTCCCCCAGGGGGTGTCCTGGGGTACCTGGGACACGAGTTTTATGACGGTTTTCCGCTGGGCTGAAACAAAAACGGGAAAAATCACGCTTACTGCAACAAAACAAACCGCTATAGACACTAGCTTTCTCATCCTGCATCTCCTCATTACAAAATATCGTAAAAGCCACCGGAGCTTCCTCCAAACGTTGAACCGGTATTGACCGGTTACCCGCTTAATCGCCCTCACAGGGATAGGGGTTATCGGTGATTCCCGCAAGCTCCACGATTTTCCGGTGGGCCTGTTCCCGGAGCAGCGCTGCCGCTTCCCGGCGGGGTTTGGAAAGGTCCGGCAGTATAGGCTCCCCTATGCGCAAGGTGATAAGGGGATAGTTCTTCTTGAAAATCCGGTAAATTCCCCGGGATTCCCGGTACGAAAAGGCCATAGGAATGACCGGGATGTTGTACTGATAGGCCAGGGTAAACATCCCCTTTTTGAAGGGCCGTATGGGCTGAAAATAGTGCCAGTTGCTGCCTTCGGGAAACACATGGAGCCACTTCTTCTTCCGGTGCAGCTCTTCAAAGGCTCGGTTGAAACTTTTCATGGTATGAATGTCCCGGGGAACCGGAATACCCCCCACCAGTCTGATGAGGGTCCGGTCCGGTCCCGCGAGGTTTTCCGGCCAGGCGGGGAAATAAGAACGCCGGTACCGTATGGCCTGAAGGATAATGAGAAAATCCCAGCGGTGTATGTGGTTTGCCACCGTGAGGGCGCCATTACGCAGAAGGGTACGGTACTGTTTCAGAATCTTCCGTCCTTCTATGCGCAAACCGAAACGAATGGGGGATATAAAAAACACCAGGACAAAGATACCCAGGTAAAGGAGGGCGCTTTTGAACCTGAAACCTGCGGATTTGTCCAGGAAGGGATAATTTTCATCAATAACCAAGTCTATTTCCTTCTTTGGAGGAAACATGTGGGCGTCAAGAACCTCCGGATAGGTAAACCCAAGCCGGGGAACATAGGGCTTTTCCGGTTCTTTTTGTTTGCGTGGTAACGGAATTTTACGCCCCTCCATCTCGCATATATTTTTCATGTATAGCTCCTTAAAACCGCTGCTGCATATTTTTTGGGTATTAAAAAAGAACGTGGATAATGAGGCAAAGAAAGAAGACCTGTAATTCCTAGTAAATATATAGGAATTATGGGGGGGGGGGGCAAAAAAGTTTTTTTACCTCTTTAGAATTAGAAAGAGAAGGAAAAACTGTCTTTACCCAACCGGACATCCGCACTCCTTGTTCGTCCCATGAGCTTTTTCATGGACACCGCTCAATTGTTCAATTTACGCGAAATATATTCAGCCAGAAAGGTTTCCACTCAACTGTCCGCCTTTCGGTTAACTTAAACATGATAATACCGTATTTTTTATAAAAATCAATTAAGTATCGCGCCAAAATCAATCCGCTGACGTGTCCAGCTTTTCTTTAATCGCCAAAGCGGTGGGGGTTACAGCCAGGCCGCCCGAGGCGGTTTCCCTGATCCCCGCAGGCATGACATCGCCAATCTGCTTCATAGCTAAAACCACTTCGTCAAAGGGGATGACGCTCCTTATGCCGGATAGGGTTAAATCAACCGCTAACAGGGCGTTTACCGCAATAAAGGCGTTCCGCTTGACGCAGGGGATCTCCACCAGCCCCGCAACAGGATCGCAGGCAAGCCCCAGGGTGTTTTTCAGCGAGAGGGCCGCGGCGGAGAAACAGTCCCCAGTGGACAAGGCTTCCAGATACCCAAGGGCGCAGGCGGCCATTGCCCCGGCGCACCCGCACTCGGCCTGACAGCCGCCCTCGGCCCCCGCAAGGGTTGCCCGCTGGGCGATCAGGACCCCGGTAAGGCTGGAAACAAGAAAAGCTCCCCGGAGTTTCGGATCATAGGGAGGATCGATCATCTCCGGTATTCCGGGGAGCAGAACCGCTGTTTCCGGTTCCGTATCGCTATGGTATGTATCCCACCACGCCCATATCGCTCCCGGCGCAATGCCGCAGGATCCGGCGGTGGGAAAGGCCACGATTTTCCCCCCGCAGGCGTTTACTTCGTTTATGGACAGGGCATAAGCCGCCGCCCGCCTGAATACGGGGCTGTGAATGAACCGCCGCGCCGCCCCGTAATACGAGACGGCGGCCCCTTGGGTAAGCCCGGATCGGGAGCGCTGGGGATCCGCAAGGCCCTTAATAAGGGAACGCCGGGTTACCGCGATACGGCGGTCAACCTCGTCCCGCACCGCGTTTTCCGGGATCCCCCAAATAAAGGCTTCCCGTTTAAGGGCGTATTCCTCTAAAGCTATTTGTTCCGTATGCAGGATTTCCATGAGTTCAGTAAAACTATGAAACCGGTATTTCATATTCCCTCCAGCGAGGGAACCCGGATAAGCGTATTAACCTGGGGCAGGGCTTGAATTTGCTGAACAAGCGGATACGGAATAGCGCCGTCGGTCTCGACAACAAGCAGGGCCTCCTCGCCTTTTTCTTTGCGATGGCTGGAGGTGGCGGCGATATTTATCCTGCCGGCGGCAAGGATATGGGATACATCGGCGATGACCCCTATTTCATCATGGTGAAGGACCAAGACGGCCTCCAATTCTCCTGAAAGGTTCACCTGATACCCGTTGATTTCGTCAAGGCGGATGGACCCGCCGCCAATGCTTGAAGCCCTGATGGTCAGCCGTTTTTGCGGTCCGCCCTGCCGGCCAAAAAGTTCCAAAACCACCGTGTTCGGATGCCAGGAAGGGGGCGCATCGAAAACCGGAACAACTTCCACCGGAAACCCCTCTCCCTGTGCCTGGATATCCCGAAGGAGCGCCATGCCCTGAAAGAGCCGTTCATCCTCCGGGGGGATACCCAAAAGGCCGGCGGCAACGGCGTTCCCGGACCCGTGGCCCTTCCAGGTGGAGGCAAGGGAACCGTAAAACCGGACAATTACCCTGCCGGGGACGGAACCGAACATTTTGCGCGTCAAAAAGGCAATCCGCCCCACCCCGGCGGTATGAGAGCTGGAGGGGCCTATGATAACCGGGCCAAAAATCTCAAGAACGGAAACATTTTCTTTTGGCATACCCGTTCATAATACACCGTAAAGAGGGAGAAGTCTCCCCCTCTACGACGGTCAAAGCGCTACCGGGCGAACCAGGAAAGCAAGACCTGGATCCCCCCGATAAGGGCCCCCAGAATGGCGCCGAAAACGTTAATCCACTTCAATTGATCGTCCATTACATCCAGCACGATGTGTTCAACATCCACCATGTCCAGGGAATCTATACGGTCGGAAACCAGGGTTCTGATATTAATATTTTTAAGCAGCGCTTCAAGACGGTCGTCTGTGTTTTTTAAAAATTGCTCCGCAATATAGGCGTCGATTTTTTCTTTTTTAGCGCCGTCAATCAGGAACAATTCAGCAAGCGTCCGGTCCTGGTTATCCGTGAGTATACGGTTCACCACGCCGCCCAGGGTCTGGCCGATGTCCGGCCCGCCGTTCCGCCGGATGCATCCCCTGGCTCTGAGGATCACAGTCCGGGGATCCCCGGCGGTCAGTTTTTTAACCACCTCCCCCAGGGGCATGGCGGCGTAGGACATGGCCAAGGAAGCAGCAACACGGCTTACGCCATCCCAGGCTGCCGTCCCACGGATCCGTTCTTCCGCGAAGCTGACGAGATTCCGCCGCGTATCCGGATCGTACAGGAGGATCTCAAGTTGCCCTATCAAGTCGTCGATGATTTCCGGCATCCGTTCGTGCAGGGTCTTCTCGTACTGGCCCGCGGAAATGAAAAAACGTTGAAGCGTCGAGAGTTTCGTGATGGCGTTGTTGAGGAAAATCCGGCCCTGGGTTTCCAGCCCCCGGTGAATCTCGTCTTTCATCAGGAATTGAAGGAGTTGGCGTACCAGGCCCGGAAAGGCGGCGTCCAGGGCGGAAGCGGCGTACCGCCCTATCTGTGGCGCCTGGGATTCAAGGGTTTCCTGGATGGCCGCCGTGATTTTTTCCCGGAGGATTCCGGTCAGCTCCTCTCCCAAAAGCTCGCCCAGGGTTATGCGTGAGTTCTCCGCATAATCAGCCAGGGATGTCAGGCCGGATTCTACAAAGGAATTAAAAGCCGGAGAACTCAGAAAGTCCCGGAAGATGAGAAAGGGAAACGAGGCCTCCTCTTTTTTACCGGCCAGGAGGAGTCCAAGAGGGCGCTCCAACACGCTGCCGGTATGACGGGCTATGGAGCCGTTTATAGCGGCCCTGACGTCTTCCCTCAGAAGCCGCTCCCGGAGTATCTCCGGGGTAAGGAGCTTCCGCTCCACCATGGAACCTATGCTGTCCGCCAGCTTATGCCGCTCCCGGGGCAAAACGCCGGGGGTAAAGGGCAGCCTGACGCCGAAAAACCTGACCGGTTTGAGGGGCCGGAAGAGCATTTTTATGGCCGCCGCGTTGGTAACATAGCCGATAAGCGCCCCTATCACCGGGGGGGCAGCCAGGAGGAACAGCGCCTTCATGGACGCAGGAACTCTGCGGCGGTCCGGGCCCTCGCCTCGCTGTCATAAACATGGATCACGTCTTCCCTGATCCAGCCTAGGGGAGAGTTCCCCACCAGAACCCAAAATTCCGTAACCCCGCCGTTATTCACCGACCGGCGTTCCAGGACCTCTACGACGGAACTCTTTCTCAGATACCCCAGGGCGAAACCCGCGGGGCTTGGCTCGGACATCACATGAATGTAGGACGCGCTAATAACCCCGTAACCGATCACCGAGCGGGAAAGAGGGGGCGTTGAGGGCGGAAGTATGATACGTTCCTTTTGCCCCGAAAACCAAGGGAAAGCCGGTTTACCGGGACAGGAAACCATGAAGAGACCGGTTAAAAACAGGAAAAACACTTGACCACGGCAAAGAACACCGCCTACTCTCATAATATGAGAACTATACCCGCTTTTGTTTTTTTCGTCATCGTCTGCTGCGGCCTTTTCATGTCTCCTTCCACGATCCAAAAGGCGTATTCTCAAACCCCCGCGGCCGGTTCCGGGAACGGTTCGCCCTTTGGGTTTTCGGTCTATGCCCAGTCCGGCATATTCTACGGGCAATCCGAAGAAATCGTATATTGGAATTCCCTGGATGCGGATTATAAAAGCCAGCTCTTGTGGGATATGAAGCCCCTGGTATATGCCGGCGCGGGCGCATCCTTTTCAATGAACGAATTTCGGGATGCTCTGGGCGTATATGCGGACCTTTCTTTTAAGGCAGGTATTCCCCTCAGAACCGGGATAATGGAGGACCGGGATTGGCAGAATGCTACGGATCATTCAATGTTGACCGACTATGCCATTACCGAGAATTATACTATTCGGACGTTTCTGACTGATTTTGCCCTGGGCGTTTCCATTCCCCTGAAATACCGGGACCGGGTTTTCGCCTTCCTTAAGCTGGGAGGCGCCGTGTCGTATAGATATTTTGACTGGACCGGCCGGGACGGGTATGCTCAAATCGATAGGTCCCACGGCATTGATCCGTCGGACCCGCAAATACCGCTATACGGGGACGTGATCGCCTATTACCAGCATTGGCTGACGGTATCCCCAGGCTTTGCCCTCGTTATCCCCATCCGGTCCCGGTGGCTGATTGAAGTTTCCCTGAACGCGGTTTCTGGGCCGATTTGGGTGTGGGCTTTTGATAAACATATCAGTAATGAACAGGAATTTCAGGATCGTCTCACCGGAGGCGTCTTGCTGGAACCCGGCCTTGAAGTATCGTATAGGTTTAACGCGCATCTGGCCCTTGGAAGCTATGTATCGTACCGGTATATCCAGAATACCAGGGGGGACAGCCGCAACCGCAGAAGTACCGGGGTATATTCTGTATATTCCCCCTGGTCATATAATACGGCGGGAGCGGGCTTCCTCGCCCTGGACGCGGGATTAACCGTGAAGGCGTCTTTCTAATTCCGGGAGCAGTTTCCGGTCCGAATCGGCAAAGTCCAATCCGGTAATCGCTTCCGGGGAAACCCAGTCCCATTCGGTATGTTCCGAAAGGGTAAAGTCCCGGCTTTCCAGGTACACTTGGTAAGCCCGGAGTACCCTGGTTTTCCCGTGATGTTCAAAAGAGACGCTTGCCAGGAAGGAGCCGGGCCTGACGGTTACGGAAAATTCCTCCTGGAATTCACGAACCAGGGCTTCTTCGTCGGATTCTCCCGCTTCCACCTTCCCGCCGGGAAATTCCCACCTGCCCCCCAAGTCGCCGCCGGGGATACGCCGGGCTACAAAAACTTTGCCGTCTTCTACCGCGATACCCGCGATAGAAGACTGTATAGCGGCCATTTAAAGGAACAGTACCGATGGAAACAGGAAGTGGAGCGCCGCCGACGCAAGGGCAATAAAACCCATCCACCGTTTGTTGTGTTCCAGGAACAGGGCGAGCTTTTCCGATTTTTCGGTATTCAGGGCCGACCGGGTATTGTAATACTCAAAAATCAGGATAAATCCAGCCCCAAGACCCACTATAGCCGGGACAATATCCCCTATAACCGGTATATCCCCCCGTGTGGAAGACAAGAGCTTCAACAGCCCCGTTACTATGGTCAAAACTCCCAGGACAAGACGGAACGTACCGTTACGAAAGGACAATTTGATCCCCCCTTCCAGAGAATCTTCGTCTTCTTTTTGTTCAATGCTCAGGATATATCCCGTAAGACCGTTAAACAGTATCGACAAAAAATAAAATTGAATCATGATTATCTAAGTATAAAGAATTATACGAAAAATTAAAAGCCCGTAACTATTCAGCCGCCTGCGGGGGATAGCGTCGGCAACTTCGCTACCGCAATCGGCGGAATGGAGGGACAAAAGCCGGAAATAAAAAAACGGCGCTCATTCAGGTTTTACCCGCAGGGTGGCCAGTTCCTCTTCGGCGCGGAAAACCAGAATAAGTTCCGGTCCGGTAAACGGAACGGAGAACCGGAAATCCTCCTCCGGCTCAAGGGTAAAGAAAATCCGGCGCGCCGCTATGGGCATATCCTCCCCAGTCCCGCCCTCTTTTTGGTATATCGAGACCGCGACATCCACCGGACCGGTATACGCCCTTTCGGAATCCGCTTTCTTGAGGGCCGCGATGTAGGCAGTGGACGCTTCGTCTTTTCCCTCGTGCGCGGGAAAGCTCATGGCCGAAACGGTAAGGGTATTCCCGGCCAACTTTGCCCCGCCGCTTGCTTTGATGCCCCGGGAAAGGAACATCAATACAAAAGAAACAATGACAATAGTGATGAGCAGCATGGCCCCTGACCGGGTCCCGCCCGTAAGGGCCCTGTACAGGGTAGGCCGGGATGACGGAGAGGTATCGTAAAGGTCCCGGACCGCTTGAGAAGCCCGGGCAAGACGCCTTTCACGGGAATAATGGAAAACGATATCCTGGTTTGGCTCTTCGCCGCCAGAGAAACCCGTCCGGCCATCGGGCTTTGTTTTAAGAGTTTCCCGTTCCCGGGACCTGTCCGGCTGTTCAGCCATGGTTCTTCCCCCGTTTCTTGGTGATCATGCTTATATATCGGTACAAACTTGCTTCGGAACACCGCAATTTTTGCGCCACGCTGCTCACCGACCCCCTTAAGAGGAATATCCCCCTATCCATGAGCCGTTCAATGATCACAAGCCGCTCCTCCTGGGAGAGGCGCTCCGAAGCGTCTTCCGCTTTTAGTTCCTTAAAGACCGATTTAATGATTTCTTCCATGTTGTCGTAGAAATTTTCCGTCTGGCTCCCGGCGGCAGAGGGCTGGGGAGCCGCAGGGCTCAGTCCGGCCAGGCGCAGGATATCGTCACTAATACGGGTATACTGGCTGACATCCACATTCACACTGAGCATACCCAAAAGTTTTCCTTCGTTTTTTATAAAGAAGGTTGAGGAATGAAGGGTGCGGTTATCCCTGGTCTTGCCCTCGTAGTTGCATATATGGTCCGTTGTTTTCCAGACCCCCTGGGTTATCAATCTGAGGGCCAAATCGGTCAGCGGAGCCCCGACGGATCGTCCGCTGATATGGCCGTTGGCTATAGCCACTATGCACATCTTTCCGGGCCGTAAATCCTGTAAAACAACCTCGCAGGTTCCTCCACAAGCCTTCCCCAAAAATTCCACCATCCGGGCGGCGGCATCCATGAAATCCATAATAAATTATTATAGTATAATAATTTATTATGGTAAATCAAAATTTTAAGCAATTATAATAAAATCTCATTGGGGAACAGAAATTTTTCTATAATAACTTTTTATTATAGCTATTCTATTGTCTATTGGACAGTTATCCGCTAATAATAAAGAATTATTATTAGCTCGTCCCGTATGTTTCCGGCATTGCGGCTCTCGTGGATTTCCGGTTATACTGGGATCCGGGAGACAGGCGATGAAATATGATTTTACTACACGGATAACGAGAAAAGGGACTGGTTCTTCAAAGTGGGAAGCCATGTACAGAAAAAAGGTGGATGTATCCCCACAGACCGTTCCCCTCTCAGTAGCGGATATGGAGTTTCCAATTCAGCCTGAAATCGTTAGGGGACTCAAAGACTTCCTGGACCGTTCGGTTCTGGGATACGCGGTTACAACCCCGGCGTATTTACAGCCGGTCATCAATTGGATGAAACGGCGGCATGACTGGGAAGTCAGGGAAGAATGGATGATCCAGACCCCCGGAGTGATTTCCGCCCTGTATAACGGGGTAACGGCCTATACGGAAAAGGGAGACGGGGTCATTATCATGCCCCCGGTCTACTACCCCTTTACCACAGCGGTCATTGAAAACGACAGGGAATTAGTCAGAGTCCCCCTCGTTCAGGACGGGATGGCCTATACCATTGATTACCCGGCGCTTGAAGAAAAGGCCCGGAAGGCCCGGAACAAGCTGCTCATCTTTTGCAGCCCCCATAACCCCGTGGGCCGGGTGTGGACAAGAGAAGAACTTCTGCGAGTGGCGGAGATATGCCTTCGCAATGATGTTTTGGTAATGTCCGATGAAATACATTTCGACATCCTGCTCCCCGGCGTTACCCACACCGTTTACGCTGCCCTCTCGGAAGAGGCCGCTCAAAACAGTGTGGTATGCACCGCCCCCAGCAAAACCTTTAACCTGGCGGGTATGCAGCTATCGAACATCATCGTTCCCAACAGGGAACTGCGGGACAAGCTTCAAGCACAGGTATCAAAAAGCGCCTTTCACAATCCCGGCGTTTTGGGCCTTAAAACGTGTGAAATCGCCTATACCCAAGGTGAGGAGTGGCTGGACGAAGTTCTTCAGGTTATCGCCGTAAATTACCGGCTCCTTAAAGATTTTATGGCGAAAAACCTCCCCATGATCCGGGTCTTTCCCCTGGAAGGAACCTACCTGGTATGGATGGATTTCCGGGCGTTGGCCCTGGATTACAAGGCCCTTGAACGATTCATGATCCATGACGCGGAACTGTTCCTGGACGAAGGCGCTCTATTTGGGGCCGAAGGCCGGGGTTTTGAACGGATAAATATCGCCTGCCCCTCCGCCGTGCTGGAAGAAGCCCTGGAACGCCTGCTCATGGCGCTCAAACGCCGGAATTTGGTATGCCTCTAAAGCCAGGCTTCCCCCGACAGGGAGGCGGCGGTGTCCGCGAGGTCCGGGGGATCAAAGAAGCGGCGGGCGTTTTCCGAAGCGGAGGCGGACGCTATAAGAAGGCCCGCGGCAACGGCGGCGCAGGTATACCCATCGAAGCTGCCGGCCCTGGCCATGCGGGCGGCCAGGGCCGCGCAGAAGCCCGCCAGGAGATCCCCGCTGCCGCCTGAAGCCAGGGCGGGGTTCATGCCGTCCAGTATTCCCAGCCGTCCGTCAGAAGCGGCTATGTAGAGTACATGGCCCTTAAAAAGAATAGTTCCCCGGATTTGACGGGCGGTTTCCCTGAGCGCGGGGACCGGATCGGCAAGGATCCCCTTTCGGGAAAGACCGGTAAAGGCGGCAAATTCCCCGGGATGGGGGGTCAGAATGGTCCTGCCGCTAAACACGAGGCCCCGGGCCAGGGTAATAGCGTCGGCATCCAGGATGAGGGGGGTCCCCTCCCCTTCCCGCTTGAGAGCCGTTTCCAAAAGCCGCTTCCTGTCCTCGCCGGTTCCCCAGCCGGGACCCAACAGTACCGCGTCGGGCTTGAACCGCCGGGGATCATCCGCCGGGCTTCCGTTCACGGCGGTCATGACGCCTCCCGCGTCATGGGCCAGGATGGGGTAAAGCCCCTCATCCACCAGGAGGCGGACGATCCCCGCGCCGGCGGCCTGGGCGCCTCTGGCGGCGATGCGGGCGGCCCCGGCGCTGCCGGGGGAACCGGCGCGGATTTCGACGACGCCCCGTTCGTATTTGTAGGCGTCCGGACGGACCGGGGGGAGCCGGTTACGGACGTTTCCCCAGCACAGGCGTTCCGCCCCCTCAAAGCGGTTTACCAGCGGGGCGGGAAAGACGCCCCCCACGGGCAGGATGGCCCCGGCAAAACGCCGGGCGGCGGGCTTGTAGAGGGCGAGCTTCATGGGCTCTATCCCCAGGGTAGCGTCGGCTTCCAGAATGGGCATACCCGGCTCCCAGGAATCAGAATTCCCCGAAGGGACATCTATGGCAAGGACAAAGGGGCGGGGGTTCCGCACGCTATTGACAGCCTGGACCAGGGCGAGGGCGGCATCCCTCAGAGGACCCCGGAGGCCCGTACCGGCAATTCCATCTATAAGTATATCCGCCCGGACCAGAAGGCTCAGGTCATCGGGGTTTTCAGGCGAATAGACCTGAACGGGAACTCCCATTGCCGCCAAGGAGCGGAAAGCCTCGGACCGGGGATTCCGCTCGCCTTCGGCGGGAAGGCGGTTTATCAGCACGAGGGAGGTCCCGGCCAGGGCTGCGCCTTCCAGGATGAGGGAGCGGAGCATGACCATGGCGTCGGCGGCGTTGTTCCCGGAACCCGCAACCGCGGCTATGACGGGGGGCTTGGGACCTGAGAAAAACGCGGGGAACGCTCCGGTAAAAACCCGGGCGCAGACGCGGCCTGCGGCTTCTACCAGGGCAAAGGGATCAAGGCCCCAGGACGCGGCAGCTTCGGCATCCAGGGCCCGGGCGGTTTCAGCGGAAATTAACTTCATCATCATTCCTTCTCTAAATACTAGATTATGGAGCGATCTCTCCGGCTATGCGGTCGGTACGCCACCAAACCATCTTTACTTCCCAGTTGGTCGCCAAAAGACCCGAGAGTATGCCGTCTTCGGACACATAAAACGTATTAAACAAGAGTTCTTCATCATCAACCTGGATAAATCCCCGGCGCTGTTCCCGGGAATCGGCGGAAAGGATAAGAATAGAATAGCCGCCCTCCACAGGAAACGACAGGAAGATACGGTTGTCCCTGATGGCCCCCAGCATGGAATAAAAAAGATTCTCGGTTACTCGGCGGTTGTTTACGATGACGGTATATTCAAAGAAGGGAACCTCTATGATGCCGGTATAAGAGCCGTCTTCCACATTCATGATCCAGATGACTGAACCGTCGCCTTCATTCCCGGACCGGGTATTGGTGGATTCATCGTAGGTATCCCGGTAGTAATCCACCTTTATGAACAGCCGTCTGGCATCCGGCGCGGCGACGATGGCGTCCACCGAGGGAAATACCCCGGACCGGTCGCTGGGTATGGGTACGGCCTTATCCGGCAGGGGGATCTGGTAGAGGGGCGCCCCTTCGCTGTCAAACCAATAGATGTTCCATCCCTGGGGAAGGCGGCATACCACGGCCAGTTCATCCTGGATAGTGGTGAAGACGCCGCTGATCCGGGGAAACGGGGTTCCCCCTACCCCTTCCTGACCCAGGTACTCCACAAACCTGCCGTCAGCGTCAAAATGAAGGATTATGCTGTCCAGGAGGGCTTTGTTTTCCGTATCGAAACCGCGGCGTTCATAGGGGAACCGGTCTTCGGCGTAGATGTGTTTACGGGAATCCACCGCTATGGCGCCGGGACTGCGGAAGGGATAGGTCAGAGCCCAGCGGGTTACGACCCCGGCGTGTTCGCCCAGAGGCAGCAGGGAAAGGGGCGGCGGGTTTGTTTCATCATTATAAATCATGAACAACAGGTCCCCATAGGACGTATAGCAGACGATCTTCTCCCCATTTCCGTCGGCGATACAAAACAGACCGCCCCGCATGGCCAGAGAAGTTTTCTGTACGCTCCGGTCTCCTTCAAGGTTGAAAAGATCGATTTGATCTTCCAGACGTCCTATATCAAGGCTGAACAGATCCTCCCGGGTAATCGAAAGGATCTGTTCGTTATTACAACCGCAAAAAAGCAGGACCATAGAAACCAGGGCGAGGGGTAAAAACTTCATAGTAAGACATTAAGACGGCGCCGGTAGACTTGTCAATAAATGGCGGGCGGAATGGCTGGGGCTGTTTTTCACTGGTCGGCGATCCACAAGGACAGCCGGATTCCGGCCTTGTCACTAAGGGATAATACACGGTACATTTATAATATGCTTGAAAAGTTAATTAAAGCATTATTTGGTTCCCAACATGAACGGGATCTTAAAGTGCTTTTACCTATATTGCACCATGTTAATGAAAAAGAAGCCTGGGCCGCTTCCCTTCCGGCTGAGGAATTCCCCCGGATGACCGGCCGTTTCAAGGAACGGTATGCCGGGGGTGAAAGCCTTGACGCCATGCTGCCTGAAGCCTTTGCCCTGGCACGGGAAGCCGCCCGGCGTAATCTGGGTGAACGGCCATACGATGTGCAGGTTCTGGGCTCCATCGTGCTGCACCAGGGGAAGATCGTGGAGATGAAGACCGGGGAAGGCAAGACCCTGATGAGCGTTGCCGCGACCTACCTTAACGCCCTTTCCGGTAAAGGGGTTCACGTGGTTACGGTGAACGACTACCTGGCCGGCCGCGACGCCGACTGGATGCGTCCGGTTTTCAGTTACCTGGGTCTTACGGTAGGAACCATTCTCTCCGACATGGATAACGAACGGCGCAAACAGAACTATGCCTGCGACATCACCTATGGGACCAACAACGAGTTCGGGTTTGATTATCTGAGGGACAACATGCGCTGGGATATGGACGGCCGGGTGCAGCGGGGCCACGTCTTCTGCGTGGTGGACGAGATAGACTCCATCCTTATCGACGAAGCCCGGACTCCCCTCATCATTTCCGGGGCCGCCGAGGACGATACCTACAAGTACGCCGAGGTTGACAGGCTCCTGGGAACCTTGCAGGAAGTTACCAAGAAGGAAGACGGCGACTATCCTGACGAAGCCCAGGGCGAAGAAGTTACCGGCGATTACAAACTCAACGAGAAGAACAAGAACATATCCTTTACCAACGCGGGGCTTGCCAAGATTGAGGGGCTGCTCCAAAAGCGAAACCTCATCAAAGGGGCTATTGTAGACGAGGAAAATTTTGAATACCTTCATTATTTTACCCAGGCTCTGCGGGCCCATAAGCTTTTTCACCGGGATGTGGACTACGTAGTGCAGGATGGCCTAGTTCAGATTGTGGATGAGTTTACCGGACGTATCCTCTACGGACGGCGGTATTCAGACGGGCTTCATCAGGCCATAGAAGCCAAGGAGCGGATCAAGATTGCCCAGCGGAACCGGACCCTGGCGACCATCACCTTTCAGAACTACTTCCGGCTCTATGAAAAAATTTCCGGCATGACCGGGACCGCCGACACCGAGGCGGTGGAATTCAATAAGATCTACAACTTAGACGTGGCGGTTATCCCCACGAACCTGCCGGTTGTCCGCAACGATGAAAACGATGTGGTGTACCTCAACGAAAAAGATAAATTCAACGCCCTGTGCGAAGAGATTGCCGAGGCTCACAAGCGGGGTCAGCCCCTGTTGGTGGGTACGGTGTCTATAGAGAAATCGGAGCTTATCTCAAGCCTTCTTACCCGCCGGGGGATACGCCACGAAGTGCTCAACGCTAAAAACCACGCACGGGAAGCGGCCATCATTGCCGAAGCGGGCGCTAAGGGCGCGGTTACCATAGCCACCAACATGGCCGGACGGGGGACGGACATAAAGCTGGGGGGCAGTCCGGAACACCGGGCCCACAAGAAGGCGGGAACCGACGCGCCGCCGGAACAATACGACCGGATCTTTAAGGAAGAGTACGAACAGTGGCGGGCCGACTACGAAGAGGTAAAATCACTGGGCGGTCTCTATGTCATAGGCACGGAACGTCACGAAAGCCGCCGTATTGACAACCAGCTTAGGGGACGGGGCGGACGTCAGGGCGATCCCGGGCGGTCTAAATTCTTCATCTCCATGGATGACGACCTGATGCGCCTTTTTGGGGGTGAGAACATTAAGGGGTTTTTAGCCCGCATCGGCATGGAAGAGGGGGAACCCATCTATCATCCCTTGCTCAATAAAAGCATAGAAAAATCTCAGAAGAAGGTGGAAGAACGGAACTTCGAGATTCGCAAACACCTTCTGGAATACGATGACGTTCTCAACCAGCAGCGGAAATTCATCTACGAGCAGCGGGACGCCATTCTCAAGGACCACAGCCTTAAATCCCGTGTAAACGAGGCTTCCGCCGAAATGCTCCGGACGGCTCTGAATACCTACCGGAACGCCCAGCGCCGGGACCAGGATGCTGCCCTCGCGGAACTGGCCGCATACCTCAAGACCCAGTTCGGTTATATCCTTCTGCTTCATGAGGAGGAACCCAGGGAAGCCCTTACTGCGGAAAAACTTGAAGAGCGGATCCTGAAGGACCTGGAAGAAGATATCAAGGGCAAAGAAAGCCTGGTTGGGGAAGCCGACCTCAATTCCTTCATCAGGATGCAATACCTCCAGTCCATAGACCGCAAGTGGCTTGATCATCTGGAAAACATGGAAGGCTTACGGGAGGCGGTGTACTTGAGAGGTTACGCGCAGAAAAACCCCCTGACAGAATACAAGATCGAAGGCTTCCAGATTTTCGACACGATGATAGATACCATACGTTCGGAAATCGCTTCCAGGGTTCATCTGGTAAGGATACAGGCGGCGGGTAACCGGAATGTCCGGGCCAGGTCTTCCGCCACAGTCCAATCGGCAAGCCACGGTTCAATGGGGGCTTTCGCGGGCGGCGCCGCTTCGGGGGGCGGCCCAGGAAGAGCCGGGCCTTCCGGCCA